>JADJBB010000025.1:900000-1002500 GCA_016703965.1 Acidobacteriota bacterium | reverse complement strand
AGGAATCTGACCTTAGTACGAGAGGACCGGGTTGGGTTGACCTCTAGTGTACGTGTTATGGCGCCAGCCGTATCGCACGGTAGCTATGTCGAGCATGGATAAACGCTGAATGCATCTAAGCGTGAAGCCAGTCCTAAGATTAATATTGCCAGTGAGACTCGTGGAAGACCACCACGTTGATAGGCTAGAGATGTAAGTGCAGTAATGTATTTAGTTGACTAGTACTAATTGTCCCAAGGCTTGACCATAAAATTTGTTGACTAGCAAATTTTAATGCAATAGCAGCTCGTAGTGGACTCACAATGTATTCAGTTGTTAGATATCAAGATTTGAAAATTCGTTTTGATCTTGCCGCAAACCGGCAGCCTGTGAAGCAGGCTTTCAAAACATCAATTTTCCGGTGATATTGTCGGTAGGGTCACACCCGTTCCCATCCCGAACACGGAAGTTAAGCTTACTGGAGCCGATGATACTGCAGCTTTCAATTGTGGGAAAGTAGGAAGTCGCCGGATTTAATTTAGGAAAAGCCCGTTCAATTTGAGCGGGCTTTTTCGTGTTATAATTGCCTTATGAATACGGTAGAAGCATTGAAGCAAACTGAAATAGCGATAGCTCGTCTTTCGGATGCTGATCGCAGAAGACTGTTCCGGAAATTCGCTCGCGGATATGATGGCGGGATCGAGAAGAAAGACGGTGTAATGGGCGGAGCGGCTTGTATCCGTAATACTCGGATTCCAGTATGGCTCCTTCATCAAGCTCGAGTCTTGGGGATGAGCGAAGGAGATCTATTAAAAAGCTATCCCGGATTGACCGCCGAGGATCTTGTGAATGCGTGGGACTACGTTAACTTGAACCTTGAGGAGATCGAGTCGCAGATCGCGAGAAATGAGAGCGACGACTAATGTTTTTTTAGCCGGATGAGAATTTTCCTCTGCCCGTCGTCGTCGAACTTCGCCGACTTGGTCATGACGTTCTAACAGCGTTCGAAGACGGGCGGGCGAATAGAGCGATAGCGGACGAGTTAGTTTTGGCCAGGTCACGAAATCTTAACCGAGTTTTGCTTACGATCAATCGCACAGATTTTAGGCTCCTACATAGATCTGGCCAGCAGCATGCCGGGATAGTGATTTGCACCTTAGATATTGATTTGCCCGGCCAAGCAAGTCGAATCGATCGAGCATGCAGTGAGATAGATGACGCGTCCGGACAACTTATCCGAGTGAACCGCTCGGCTTAGATAATGCCTTGATGGCTTCTGACAGACGCTCGACCTCTTCCTCACTCGTATAACAAGCAAATCCAACTCTCACAAGTCCCTCAATACCCAGTTGTTCCACGATCGTAGCGGCGTAGAAATCTCCGTTTGAAGTGAATAGGCCTTTTTCGGCTAGTTGGCTGGTGACGGATTCGGAGGTTTTGCCTTCGATGGTGAAGGAGATGGTTGAGGTTCTGGGCATGTGGGGGGGCGGGCCGTAGACTTTTACGCCTTTCATTTGGGTTAGGGCGTTCCAGAATGTTGTGGTGAGTTCGTGCTGGCGGTGGTGCAGCTCTTCGAAGGCGGCGGCGAGGCGTTCGCGGCGGGTGCCTTGGCTGGCGAGCGACGCGATAAAGTTAACTGCTGCGGCGGCTCCGGCGATGCCTTCGTGGTTTTGGGTGCCGGTTTCGGCCCGTTCGGGCGAATAGTTTGGGGCCGGTTTTAGTTTGGGGAAA
Source organism: Acidobacteriota bacterium (assembly GCA_016703965.1). NCBI lineage: Bacteria > Pseudomonadati > Acidobacteriota > Acidobacteriota bacterium. The sequence continues at coordinate 1,000,790 of JADJBB010000025.1, read as the reverse complement.
TCGATCTGTTTGAGCAGGCCTTTGCGGCCGTAGAGAATGCCCATGTGCGGGCCGTAGAATTTATAGGACGAACAGGCCAGGAAATCGCAATCGATCTTTTTAACATCGATCAGGTTGTGCGCCGCGTAATGAACGGCATCGACGAAGGTCAACGCCCCGGCCGCTTTCGCCTTTCCAACCGCTTTTTCGATGTCATTGATCGTGCCGAGTGCATTCGATGCTGCTCCGATTGCGAGCAGACGGGTTTTATCGCTCAATAGATTCGCGAGAACGTCGAGTTCGAGCTGGCCGCTCTCCGTGTTCATCGGGATCTTTCGGATGACTACGCCGCGATCTCTTTCCAGTGATGCCCAGGTATCGACGTTGGCGTGATGATCGAGTTCAGTGACGATGATCTCGTCGCCTGCGTTCATCTCGCGGCCGAGCGAGCGGGCAAGGTGGAACGTCAGCGTCGTCATATTCTGGCCGTAAACGATCTCATCCGGCTCCGCATTCAAAAATCCGCCATCGCCTGCCGCGAATCTTCGATGATCTCATCCGTCTCGCGGCTCGTCGTGTACGCCCAATGCGTATTGGCATTGTGGTTGTACATGTAGTCATTCATCGCCTCGACCACGCTCCGTGGAACCTGCGTGCCGCCGGGCCCGTCGAAATATGCGACCGGATGACCATCTATGATTCGCTCAAGAGCTGGGAATTGTTGTCGGATCTCTTCGACGGATTTCACTGAGTTGGCTGCGGGATTCACGTTTTCCATACTTGAGAGATTATACAAGAGTCAGAACCGTCTCGACGAGTCAGAACCGCCTGCGTGAGCGGGCGGAACGTACTATAAATTTCGAACCGCCTCGTTGCCCGTAGCAGTTCTCCCGTCGACTTCAATTCCGCCCGCTTACGCAGGCGGTTCTGACTTGGGGAAATTGGTAAAGGAATTACGGCGATCAAACGTTTGACCAATCGCGGAAATTACTCTACCAAACTAGTGCAAAAGACCCAGGAACCGTGCAAAAGCCTTTGACCTATCCATCGCTTTCGAGCGACTACTCAACACTACAGTTCGATCGTCGGGCCCAATGATCATCGGTCGACCGATTTCGAAAAGACAAAAGTGTGAAACGATTCACATTTAAATGGCCAATCTCGAAGCCGACAAAACGGTGAAATTAAGCAATCAGGAAAATCTCACCCCCGCATTTGATATCAGAGATAGGGAACCTGGCACCCAGTGACTAAATTATTGCAACATAAGCCCGATCAAAACGATATAATTGTCTAGGCTTCGATTTGCGATGAACTTCGAGAAATTCTTCCGACTGGTCTCATATGCTGCCCTTTTCTGCGGCTTTTTTTCGCTGTGGATCTCGGGAACTTTTGGGGCGGTAATAACCATCGGTTTCGCGGTCATCTTCGTTGTAGCATGGCTGCTTGAGGATTCACGCTGGCAGATCGGTGAGCGTACGGGAACGGCGTTGATAGTCCTTGCTCTGCCAGTGTTTTACGGGCTTTGGTACACCAACTTTCTCGCTCAGCCGAGTAGTTCCACGCCCTGGATCGCCGGGCTTCTTGCCCGGATGATCGTATGCCTGACGGGGATAAAGCTCTTACAGCGAAAGAGCGATCGCGATTGGATCTTTCTGTATCTGATGGCTTTCTTTCAAGTACTCCTCGCCGCCGGGTTGAGTATCAGCGGGCTTTATCTTGTCTCTTTCATTCTATACCTGCTTTTAATGGTCAGCGCGATCATTGCGTTCGAGATCAGAAAAACGGCCAGAACAGTTGAGCTAAAGATCGCCGGAAAAGCAACCGACAAGCGGACTCAGATCTCGGAATCAAAGATGACAATGCGCGTCCGCCGCGTTCCGGCGATGTCTGTGGCTCTCATCGTATTTATCATTGCCCTGGCTATTCCGATGTTCTTCATGCTGCCGCGCGTCGGCGGAGCCGGCTTTGGCGGGAATCAGAGCGGCCTTAAGACCTCAGGATTCTCTGAAAGGGTAAGACTCGGGGACTTTGGCAGGATCGTCGAGAATGACAGCGTAGTGATGCGCGTCAAATTTGAGGATTCAGCAGCGATAACCAACAACCTTTATTTTCGGGGCGTAGCGCTTGATTCATTCGACAACAAAAGCTGGAGCCGGTCGAACTCCGGGCAAAAGGTACCGTATCCCAAGATCAGCCGCGACACGATACGTCTGAATGACCCAACCGGACGCGAGCCGCTACTCGTTCAGACGGTCTATCTGGAACCTCTCGACACGCAGGTGCTGTTTGCCTTGCCGACCGCAGTAGCGGTTCAGGGAGCGTTCGACATACTGTATCTAGATAGTTACGGCTCGATCAATCACACCAGAACGGCTGAACGAATCACTTACAAGGTTGCATCGGATCGGAGTGTTCCAAATTCTGATCTGCTTCGTGCTGACAAACAGGCATATTCGACGGATGTGCAGAATTACAGGTCGCTTCCGCCTGTCTATGATCTGAAGATCGCAGATCTCGCGATTGAAGTTACCGCCTCGAGTAAAAATAGATACGATAAGGCTCTGGCGGTAGAATCCTACCTGCAAACGAACTATGGCTATACTCTCGAGCAAAAAGCCGGTGGTAAGGAGCCGCTTTCCGACTTTTTGTTCAACGTTAAGGAAGGCCATTGTGAGTATTTCGCTACCGCGATGGCGATAATGCTGCGGACTCAGGGAATAGCGACCCGGATCGTCAATGGCTTTCACGGCGGGGAATATAACGATACTTCCGGGATGACGGTCGTTCGGCAGCGGCACGCTCATGCATGGGTCGAGGTCTATTTTCCCGGGGAAGATGCGTGGGTGACCTTCGATCCGACGCCATTTTCCGGGCAGCCGGGCGGCGGGGCGGCAACCGGTTTAGCGGGAACCTTCGGAAAATATGTCGATGCGCTCGAGGCGATCTGGATCGAGTATTTTGTTGCATTCGATGATCAGGAACAGCGTTCACTCGGGCGTTCGGTTCGCAGCGGATTTATTGAATATCAGGCAAAATTCGCATCATTTGTCGGGATTACGACAGATCTGGCGGCCGAATGGTTGAAAGAAGTTCGGGGCGATAAGGGTTTACAGGCGAGCCTGGCAGCCGTCGTTTATGGAGCAGTTCTATTGATCGGCTCCGTCCTGGGAATCTTTTTAGTTATTTGGGTCATCAAAAAGATCATCAACTTGAGGGTGTGGAGACGTTTATTCGAACGGTTCTTCGCAAAGAAGAGTAATTCGATCGTTGAGTTCTATCAAAGGCTGATCTCGATCCTAGAGGCTCAAGGATTAAAAAGGCAGGCGTTTCAAACGCCGCTCGAGTTTGCTTATGCCGTCGATCTGCCCGAAGTGCTTACGATAACGGAGTGGTATCAGGAGGTCCGGTTCGGGAAGTACGATCTTACGCGAGAGGAAGCAAATGAGATCAGTGTTTTGCTGGAACGGTTAGAAAAAAGGGGGAAAGCAGAATGAGCACGGAAAAGAAGTTTTTTTTAGCTACCATTACCGTTGGTGTCTATGCCATGGTCATGTTTACTGCGGCCGGTTTTTTTTATGATGGCTACCGGGAACTGATCGATAAATGCGGACGATTCTCTTACGCCGATTGCTATGCAAATGATGCAATAGTAGTAAGTTCTCTCAGCCTTAGGGCCGGAACGGCGGTATTCGCCCTTTTAGGAGCGGTTTCGTGGATGGTCGCGTCGTATCTTGGCCTGCGTTGGGCGAAACTGCGCGGGTCCGTTCGACTACCGTGATATGGAGTTTGGGGCTGGAACGCTACTGAAACGCGTTCCTTTCCCGAACTTCCGAAACTAATTACTGTCATCGCTATCCGACTTTTTCTTGTCTTCTGCCGACGGCGATGCAGGGGCTGAGCCTTTAATTGTCAGCTTGCCGGATTTGCTGTCGATCTTTTTGCCTTCAGCATCGGAAAGTGTGGCTTCGACGGCGTATTCGCCTGGAAGTGGTGACGAGAACGATTGCCAAAGCTGCTTCGAACCTTCGAAATCGACGGTGTTCGTTCCCACCTCGGCCCCTTTAGACTTACCCTGAACATCTTCGTACGTTATCTTCCAGGTCAGTTTGTATTTGCCTTCCGGGGCATTACTTACCGAGGCCAACGCATAGATGTCTTCGCCAGTGTTGAAGGTTGTCGTTGCGGGATCGGCCTTATTGTTCTTACCAAACTTAAGCTCACTGATATTAGCGGTGGTAAAGCCGCCACTGCAGGCGGCCGCTATCGCGATCAGCAGCCCGAGGGCAAAAATCGCAGAAATATTCTTGATCATATATCTCCTCCCAACTAAAAAAATTAAAATGCCTTAGGATCGAATGCTGAGAGTGTAGCCAAAGGCGGGCGGAACAGCAAGTCGATCCGTATTCAATGTGGTATTCTAATCGTTTGGTTATTAGCCTAATACGCTGTTTTTTATGAAGAAAGTTGGATTTGTCAGTCTCGGATGTCCAAAAAATCTCGTCGATAGCGAGGTAATGATGGGCCAGCTTGCGGCGGCGGGCTACGAGATAACCAATAACGCCGACGAAGCTGACACTGTTGTCGTTAATACGTGCGGTTTTATTGAGTCCGCCAAACAGGAATCGATCGACACCATTCTCGAGGCAACACGATGGAAATCGGACGGAGCTGCTTCTCGCATCATCGTTGCAGGCTGCCTGGTCGAGCGATATCGTGACGAGTTGATGAAAGAGCTTCCTGAGGTTGATGCCTTCATCGGAACCTCGCAGATCGGCGAGATACTTAACGCGGCCGATGAGACGTTTGATTCAAGACAGTTAACGATCTCGCCTATTGGCAATAAAACCTCGACCTACCTCTATGATTTTGACACCCCGCGGATACGAGCGACCGATTCACATACGGCATTCATAAAGATCGCAGAGGGCTGCGATCGCCCGTGTGCTTTCTGTTCGATCCCGGGAATGCGCGGCTCATTCAGATCGCGGCGATTTGGTTCGATCATCGAGGAAGCCCGTAATCTCGGAAAGCAAGGTGTCAAGGAACTTGTTTTGATCGCTCAGGACTCGTCGCGATATGGCGAGGATCTCGGCGAAGTCGATGCTCTCGCCGCTTTAATACGGGCTCTCGGTGAGATCGACGAGATCGAGTGGGTTCGCGTAATGTATGCGTACCCAACCCATATCTCCGACGCGTTTCTTGCAGCTATCGCTGAAACTCCAAAAGCCGTTAAGTATCTCGACATGCCGCTCCAGCATGCATCACGAAATGTACTCAAGCTGATGAAACGGGGCGGAACACGGGAATCGCTCGAAAAGCTGATCAAACGCGTACGCGAAAGCGTTCCGGGAATCACCATCCGTACCACCTTTATTACGGGTTTTCCTGGCGAAACCAGTGAGGATTTTGAGGAGTTGATGGAGTTTGTCAGAAACTGCCGGTTCGATAACGTCGGTGTATTTACCTACTCAGATGAAGAGGGAACACCAGCATTTGATCTGCCTAACAAGGTCGATCCAAGGGTAGCGAAACAACGCCGCAACCGCCTGATGAAGGAACAGGCAAAGATCAGTCGACAGCTTAATAAGGCTAAGGTCGGCGGGACGTTCAAGGTGATTTTTGAAGGCTTGTCACAGGAATCTGATCTGCTTTTTCAAGGCCGTCTTGAGGGGCAGACGCAGGAGATCGACGGTTATATTCTGATTAACGACATGCCGGATGATCTTCAGCCAAAGGTTGGTGAGATCTACGACGTCAAGATCACCGAAGCCCATGATTATGACCTGATCGGTATGATCGTGTGAAAATACTAGCAACCGTCCGAGGTTATTGACTATCTTATCGGCCGGGATACGAAAAATTGGTTGATATTGGATCGGTAATGTCCTAGAATCCTTGTTAAAATAACTATACAGAAGGTGTTTTCTGCGGTATGAAGAATAGTAAGTATTTAGCAATTTTGGTTTTGTTGATCTTTGCGGTTTCGGCCTTTGGGCAAAAAGACAAGCCGTACCAGAAATGGGGAAAGGAAGATGCTCTTAAGCTTCTAAATGATTCAGCCTGGTCAAAGCCCTATCAATCGAATGTCGGCCAGGCCAATGCAGCCGCCGGCCAAATACGACGCGAACAAGGCCAAACTTCGAGCAGTGGTGGCTCGGATCCGCGTAGCGTTGCACGTGATTTTGGTCCGCCTCCAGTCACCCTTCGCCTTCACTCGGCATTGCCCATTCGACAGGCTATCGTTCGTCTCCAGCAGATCGATCTGGGTTACGACAAAATGAGCGAGGCTGATAAAGCGGCGTTCGACAAGAGCAAAGAAGGCTTTCTAAAGTGTGCGATCTGTACGGACTATTATGTTGTAACGCTAACGAAAGCGGTCGATGCGTCGAAATCGACGGTTGAAGAAGGGGTCTTTCAGGGCATGACGCTCGCTGAGCTGAAAGGCAATATCAAGCTCGTTAATGAAAAGGGGGAAGAGCGAGAACTGGTAGAATTTAATGCTCCGAAAGGACCACGAGACCAGACGGTTTTCTATTTCAAGAGAACTAACGAAGCCGGCGTCCCGCTGTTCACGGCCGACTCAAAAGAGGTGAAATTCGTATTCAGCCCGACCTTCCTCGAGGCAAAGAATCGATTCGCCTATCTCCTGCCTAGAACTTTTGAATTTAAGGCTTCAAAAATGGTCGTCGATAATGTTTTGATCTTTTAATGAATCCCCAAACAGAATGACGGAAAAGAGCTTGCTCCGGCAGGCTCTTTTTTTTCTCTATGGCCGGGTTAGTCTATATATGAGCAAGGCGGCTCTCTTTGTGAGCATTAGCAAAGAATCGATTTGAGCGATCTCGCCTTTTGCGTGCGAATTTCGGCCGCCTCCGATACCGATCCCATCGAGGCTCGGGATGATTCCGGAAACAAAAGCAACGTCGCCCGCACCTCGGTCTCCCGGATCCAGAGCGTCAACCTTCCCAAACCCTAGATCTTGACTTACCTTGTCGAGTTTTTTCAGCAGTTCATAATTTCCTTCGCTTGGAGTCATTGCCGGCAGTCCGTCAAAGAACGTGATCTTGGAGCTCGTCCCGGGCAGGTTTTTTGCGACTATCTCGAGCATGCGCGACCGTGCTTTTTCTTTCTGCTCCTCACTGATAAAACGAAGGTCGCCATTTACGACCAGTTTTGCGGGGACCACGTTTGTCTTTCCCGTCGCGGAGCCTGACGCGTCTTTTAGATCCACAGTCGTGCCGCCAAGGATCAGCGACGGATTGAACGTGAGATATTTCTCGCTGCCGAGCGTCTCGCGAAATGCATTAAGGATTCGCGACGCCTCAAATATCGCACCGTTTCCCATGCTCTCACGAAAGATCTGGCTGGAGTGCCCCGTTTTCGCTTCGATCTCCAGCTTCCACGAACTTGAACCGCGTCTTCCCACAGTTGCAGTATTTCCGACCGTACCCTCGAAACTAAGAGAGAGATCGCTCCGCTTCGCGGCACTGATCATATCGCCGCGGCTGACCTCGACAGGATCAACCGAATCCTCTTCGTCGCCGGTCAGCATAACTATGATTCGAGTATCTTTCAGTGTTCCAGCTGCGTGCAATGCACGTAGTGCCTGGAGCAGTATCACGTTCCCGCCCTTCATGTCGCCGATCCCGGTGCCGTGTACGGTGTTCCCGTCGAGGCGATATTTTTCTCCGCGAAGGACCGTATCAAGATGTCCTAGTAATAAAAGCCTCTTGCCTTTCGACCCATTCGTTTCGGCTATCAGATGGCCGGCTCGTTTCATTTCCGGAGGAAGGTTGAGCCATTTGGCGGTTAATCCCAGGGCTTCGAATTCTCTTGAAAATAGAAGGCCGACAGCTTTCACTCCGCTTATGTCTTCGGTCGGGCTTTCGATGTTCACAGCCTTTTCGATCATTGATATTGCTGCCGAATTGTTTTTGTCGATATAGTCAACGATCTTTCTCTCGGTTGGATCAATCGTTTGGGCGAAAGCACTCGGGACACACATCAAAAGAAAGGCGATGCATAAGATATACGACAAAAAGTTGGTCTTCATATATAGGGTTGTCTACTCCAGATCAGTTTCCATCGTGGCTGAAAACGATCCAACCGTCAAGGAATTGAGAAGATTATTCGGGAAGAGGATAAACCGCCAAATCCTACAAAAATGTCGGAGAAATCAAAAAATAGTTATGACCCGGCTGGGTAACTTTGACCGCACTTTTTGTTGATATAGAATCTCACCTTTGGAAATCCCTCGCGATTAAAGATGTTTATTAGCTAGAAAAATTCAGGAGATATAATGAACGCAAAAAATGTATTAGGTTATGCTGCCGATCAAGAGGCAAGGTTCGTATCTGTTCGATTTACAGACCTTATTGGTTCTTGGCACCATCTGACCTTTCCGATCTCGCAGTTATCGGAAGACAGTTTTGAGGATGGTTTTGGTTTTGATGCATCGAGTCTTCGGGGTTGGGCAGCGATCCATGAATCGGACATGCTTCTCGTTCCGGATCCCTCGCGATTTTGGATCGATCCATTTACCGAAGACACAACTCTCTGCTTGATCGCGAATGCCGTCGATCCGATCACGAAAGAAGGCTATTGGCTCGATCCGCGCTCGGTTGCTCAGCGTGCGGAAAGCTACTTAAAGTTTACCGGTATTGCTGACACGATCAACGTTGGCCCGGAAGCGGAGTTTTTCATCTTCGACGAAGCTAATTACCACAATAACCAACACTCTGCCGGATTTTATGTCAATTCGGAAGAAGGCCACTGGAACTCGGGCCGTTCAGGTTCACTCGAAAATCCCAACAACGGGTATCACATTCGGCCTAAAGAGGGTTATGTGCCGGTCGCTCCGCTCGACACGCTAATAGATATTCGAAACACGATATCGTCGATCCTCGACGAGGTCGGTATCAACGTCGAATGTCATCACCATGAAGTCGCCACTGCGGGACAGTGCGAGATCGATTTCAAATTCTCAAACCTCTTGCATACCGCCGACAACTTGATGCTCTTCAAATATGTTGTCAAAAACACGGCTCACGCAGCCGGCAAATCGGCGACCTTCATGCCGAAACCGATATATGGCGATAACGGTTCAGGTATGCATTGCCATCAGTCACTTTGGAAAGACGGCAGCCCTTTGTTTGCGGGTGATCAGTATGCAGGTCTTTCCGAGATCGCGAAGTTCTACATCGGCGGCTTGCTCAAGCATGCACCTGCCCTCGTAGGCTTTGCGGCTCCGACGACGAACAGCTACAAACGCCTCGTTCCGGGCTTTGAAGCTCCGGTCAATCTTGCTTATTCAGCTCGTAACCGTTCGGCGGCGGTTAGAATTCCTATGTTTTCGTCCTCACCGAAGGCTAAACGCCTTGAGTTCCGTCCGCCGGATCCATCGTGCAATCCGTACCTGACCTTTGCTGCACTTCTCATGGCGGGTCTTGATGGTATCCAAAACCGCATCGATCCGGGCGAACCGCTCGACAAGGATATTTACGATCTTCCGCCGGAAGAATTGGCGAATGTTCCATCGCTGCCGGGCAGCCTTGACGAAGCCTTGGATGCTTTGGAAAATGATCACGAATTCCTGCTCAAGGGCGATGTCTTCACTGAATCGATGGTCGAACGCTGGATAACCTACAAGCGCGATAACGAGATCACGCCGCTTCGTCTGCGTCCGCATCCGCTCGAATTCAGTATGTATTACGACATCTAAATCGTTGATTTATTTGGAAAAGAAAAGCGCGGGCGGGTCGAACGATCTGCCCGCTTTTTGATATCCTATCTAGAATGAAAGTTGAACCGGTTCTTCTACAGGGTGAATTTGTACGGCTCGAACCTATGCGGGTCGATCACCTTCCCGCGCTGTGCAAGGTCGGCCTCGATCCTTCGTTGTGGGAACTGACAGCCAATATTGTAAACGACGCCAGCGACCTCGAACGTTATGTTCGATCTGCCCTAGCTGATCAGATGCTCGGAAAAGCGATCCCTTTTGTAACTATTGAGCGAGAGTCGGGAACAGTTGTCGGCTCGACGCGTTTTGGCAACATCGACACCGCAAATCGCAAGACAGAGATCGGATGGACTTGGATCAATCCAAAATGGCAAAGAACAGCGATCAACACCGAGGCCAAACTTCTAATGCTCACGCACGCATTTGAAGTGTGGAAGTGCATTCGCGTTGAATTCAAAACCGATGTGAAGAACGAACGTTCTAGAAATGCGATGAAACGCATCGGTTGCGTCGAGGAAGGTGTTCTGAGAAATCACATGATCACCGAAAATGGGCGTTTTCGCGACTCGATCTATTTTAGTATCGTTGATTCGGAATGGCCGAAAGTGAAAGAATACCTTATGTCTAAGCTGGCGGTGCCTGCGTAATGAAGAAATCTCTTCTACTTGCTGCTTGCCTATTCGCACTCGGTTGTTCGCGTGCACCAGTTTCGAATGCCGGAAAAACCCACGACGTTGTTTCCAACGAAACCAGGCCGCCGGATCCGATATCGAACTCGATCGCCGCTAATAATCCTCGCGACAAAAAGAACAAAAAAGAGCGGCCGGATGAAAACCCGTCGGCGACGCCGGCACCAGCGGAGTTTCGGGCTGCGCCGGAGAATTCCGAGGCATCGGTGATGATGAATGCAGACGGATCGATCACGGAGATCAGAATTTTCAAGGACCATCCGCTTATCGCGAAAGTTGAAGCCACCTGGTCCGACCCGACAAGCAAAAGCCTAAAAGTATACTTAAAGAGCGGCAAGATCGTTACGGCGAAAACCGATAAGATCCCTAACCTGCAGGCGGTCGCGAGCGATTTCATCTTGCAGGCGGCAGGCATCAGATCTTCCGCGGCCAAGGGCGAGCGTCCGCGAGTTATCGGCGAAAAATAGAAGCTGATTTTATTTGAAATAAGATATAATTCTCGTTTGTTATGGGAAAATACTCGATAATTTGCCCCTGCTGTGATTCGACGTTAACGGTTGATGCCGATACCGGAGCGTTGATTGCCCATGAGGAAAAGAAGAAAGTCCTCGGGTCGTTTGAGGATCTGAAGAGCGATCTCAACAAACAGAAAGAACTTCGCGAAAATATCTTCGCTCAGGAGATGTCCTCGATGAAAGATCGCGAGCGACTCTTAGAAGAAAAATTCAAGGAGGCTCTTAAACGAGCAGAATCCGACCCCGGCAAGCCTTATAGAAACCGGCTGGATCTTGATTAAATGACAGCCAATCCCTGGGAAAGTACGCCGCCCGTCCTTGCACCAAAGGATAGGATAATTGTAGCCCTGGACGTCGATGGGGCGGACGCGGCAAGTGAGATCGTTAGTGAACTCGACGGAAAGGTTGGGGCGTTCAAGATCGGGTTGCAGTTGTTTCTGGCGGCTGGGCCAGCGTTTGTACAGAAAATGACCGAGGCCGGAACGAAGATCTTTCTTGATCTCAAGTTCTACGACATCCCGAATACGGTCGCCAAAACATCAATTGAAGCTGCAAAAATGGGCGTTTGGATGTTTAATGTTCATGCGTCTGGCGGCAGGGAAATGATGGTAAGGACGAAAGCTGACGTTGCGGATGCGTGCGCGCAGGCGAACATTCCGATGCCGTTGATCATCGCAGTTACTGTGCTTACGAGTTCAGATCAGCAAACGCTAAATGAGATCGGTGTCGAGCGGCCGGTCGAAGATCAGGTTGCAGCCCTGGCAAAGTTGACTTATGAATCGGGACTCGACGGGGTTGTGGCTTCGCCGCAGGAAGTCTCCGCGATCCGGCGAACGGTCGTAAATCCAGAGTTTTTAACAGTTACGCCGGGAATTCGGCCGATTTCTGCAACCCTGGACGATCAGAAGCGTGTAACTACATTTGGGCAGGCTCTGGCCAATGGGTCAGACTATGTCGTCATTGGACGGCCCATCACCAAAGCAAAGGACCGCTTCGCCGCTGTCGATGACATTCTTAGTGAGGTCGGGCATTGATCAGATGAAAAGAACTGGCCGGATGCAATTACGGTATTTCCAAAGTAGAAGGGGAATCGTGTCTTTCGCGGCGATTTTGCCGCTATTGCTTGTCGGCCTTGCGCTGTTCTTGGGCCCGCGGACTTCGGCACAGACGGTTGAGGCCACTTCGTCGATATTTAGAATCGGCGAGAAGCTGCGCTATACGATCTCTTTTGGAAAGATCTCAAACGCTGGTTACGCTGAGACAAATGTCATTTCGCGTGGAAAAATAAACGGGAAAGATGCTGTCGAGATCCGCGGCAGGGTCAAGACTGTAGATATTGTTTCTGCTGCATTCTTTCTTTTTGACGAAAGCCGCACAACCTTCGCGGCTCCGGACACAGGGCTTCCGCACTATGTAACATCGAGTAGTCTTGATTCGGTCATGCCGAAAGAGACGATCCGTAACTACATTAAGCAGCCGACATCCAATTATGACCTGCTGACCCTGGTCTATAAGGCCCGCGAGTCAAGCGGTATCGGTTCATTCCCGCTGTCCGAAGGAGACCAGATGTATACCGTCAGCCTGCAAGGCTCGGCAGCCGAAAAGGTAAAGACCGAGGCGGGTGTTTTCGATACGACGGTTTCCAATGTAACGAGCGAGTATCTTACCGTCAGCGGCATCAAAGATCTGAAGATCAATTTTTCAAGCGACGAGTTTCGCTTGCCTGTTCTGATAAGGTTTAAGACTGCGAAAGGTGAATTTAGGGCCGCTCTTGCAGCCATATCGCTCCCCGAGCCTGAGCCTCCGCCTCCAAGCCCGACGCCGACTCCGGTTTCCTTGCCGGACGTTGCAACCCCCCCCCCTGCGACGCCGAGACCGACAGTGACGCCGCTTCCTTATGTTGAAAACGTGCCGCTTACTCCGGACCTTGGTTTTGAACTTGGAGAGGTGCTTGATTATCGAGTTTCTTCCGAAGGCAAGCCTTTGGGCGTTCTCACGCTGAATGCTCGTGAAAGAAAGTTGTTCGATAAGCGTGACAGTCTGCTTCTGACAGCAACCATATCCGGCGTCGAACAGGGAAACGCCCAGCTCCGCCTGGGCGATGCGGCTCTGGTTCAGGTTGATCCCGAAACTTTGTCGCCGTTTCGCAGCGAGTCAAAATTTGCATCTCCGTTTCTTGGACTTAATCAGACCCTTGTTTTTGATGCTAAGTCCGGATTTGTTACCTTTGCTGCGAAACAGTCGGTTGATGCTCCGATCGGAACGCAGAGTTTTCTATCGCTGATCTATGCAATGCGCTCCTTTAACCTGAAGCCGAGCAAGGATCTGTCCAATCCCGTCAACGATACCCGTGTTGCGGTTTTCTGGGAAACACGGTCGTACGTGTTCACGCTTCGACCCTCGAATTCAGAGGAGATCAAGATAAATGGCGAGCCCGTTTCCGCTCAATTGATCAAGATAAACACCGGCAACAAAGAACTCGACGCCCTCAATATCAAAGTCTGGCTGCGAACTGATGACCGTGTCCCCGTAAGATTCTCTGCCGGGACTTACCAGGCAGACCTGATCCTGGCTGGAAAAAATCTTCCGTAAAATCATCGCAATTAATTAAAGATAATTCGTACGACTTTTATCCAAATGAAATTGAAAATGGATTTCATTTAAGGTAGGATTTAATTGGGAAGACGTGTGAGGTCAAAAACGATTTTATCGTTAAATGCGTCTTTCTGAACGTCGCAATACTGTCTCAATTTTGTTGGTGGATCACCGAAGAGGCGTACACATGCGGTAAGAATGGAAAGTGGTTTATCATTATCATTCCTTGGGAGTCCAAGCCCCGAGACATATGAAAAGAAAAACTAGCGAGGCCAATACTATGACGTTAACGAATTTGCCGGTCGGCGAAGATGCTCGTGTGATCTCTATTAAGGGACAGGATACCGTTACGAGGCGTTTGATGGAGATGGGAGTTATTCCCGGGGTTTCGGTGCACATGGTCAAGGCAGCTCCGTTCGGCGATCCGATCGAGATCCGCGTTCGCGGTTACAGCCTGGCAATGCGAAAGAACGAAGCAGATTCTATAGAGGTCAGCATTTAACTACGGCAGACGAGGCCGATGAATGAACGCAATCGCACAGAAATCGCAGATAACCATCGCGCTTGCCGGTAACCCAAATGCCGGCAAGACGACCCTCTTTAACTCTCTCACCGGACTCAAACAAAAAGTAGCAAACTATCCCGGGGTTACTGTCGAACGCAAGGAAGGTCCATGGAATCTAGGAGACGAAACCGCAAATCTTATAGACCTTCCGGGCCTCTACAGCCTCGATGCGACATCGCTCGACGAACAGATCGCGAGTGATATCATTCGCGGCAAGCAGGAGGGAATTCCTAAACCTGATGCGATCGTCGCGGTAGTTGACGCAACAAATCTCGAACGAAACCTCTACCTCGTTACGCAGATCATGGAGCATGGCATTCCGGTCGTCATCGCTCTGACGATGATCGATGTTTTTGAAAAACAGAAACATGAGATCGACATCGAAATGCTCAGTGTTCTGCTCAAAACGCCGATCGTTGCGGTGAATGTTAAAAAAGGCCGCGGGATCGAAGAACTCGCTGCGAGAGTTAAGGATGTCTTGTTTACGACGCCGGATATACACGATATTTTCGTGGATACAGATGGCGAAGAAGGTGCAACCGGAAGGATCTTTGCACGTTATAACTTCATCTCGAACGCAGTCCAGGAATCAGTCTGGCACAGTGACCAGTCGCAACACCGTTTATCGGAAAAGATCGATAAGGTGTTGACCCATAAAGTTTTCGGATTGGTGATATTGATCGCGGTACTGCTTGTTGTTTTTCAAACGATCTTCTCTTGGTCGAGCCTGCCGATGGATCTGCTGGAGCGAGGGTTCGGTGCGGTCAGCGATCTAGTCAGGGCTGAAATGCCGCCGGGAATTCTAACGGACCTGATCGCCGATGGAATAATCGCGGGCGTCGGCGGCGTCGTGGTCTTCCTGCCGCAGATACTCCTTTTATTCTTATTCATCTCGCTGCTCGAAGACAGCGGCTATATGGCTCGGGCCGCTTTCCTACTCGACAAGCTGATGAGCCGCGTCGGTTTGCACGGCAAAGCATTTCTGCCGCTTTTTAGCAGTTTTGCCTGTGCCATCCCGGGCATCATGGCTACACGCACGATCGAAAGCCGGCGTGACCGTTTCGCCACGATCATGATCGCGCCATTCATGAGCTGTTCAGCTCGTTTGCCGGTTTACACGCTGATGATCGCAGCCTTTTTTGCGGGGCAGACGGTTTTCGGCTTTATTTCGGTCGGTGCGTTATTGATGCTGGCGATGTACGCTCTCGGTATTTTCGTCGCGATCATTGCGGCGTTTATTCTGAAACGAACACTCTTGATAGCGCCGCCGCCGCCGTTCCTGATGGAAATGCCGCCCTATCGTGTGCCAAATCTGCGGACCGTCATCCAAAACATGATCACACGAGCGTGGCTTTTCCTGAAACGTGCCGGCACTGTAATTCTGGCCATCTCGATCATTCTTTGGGCGTTAATGTACTTTCCGCGGAGCCCACAACCGGTTCCCGTCGCGGTCGCCGGCAACGAACAAGGAACAACCGTCGGCGATCAGCCGTTAACGAAGAACGAACCATTACCTGAAGGCGAACAGCTCAAACACAGCTTTGCCGGTAAGCTTGGCCACGTGATCGAGCCTGTGATCAGCCCGCTCGGTTTTGACTGGAAGATCGGCGTCGCACTTATCGCGAGTTTTGCGGCACGCGAGGTTCTTGTCTCGACGCTTAGCATCATCTACAACGTAGGGAAAGATGAGAACGAAGAATCAGAAACGCTCATTGCGGCCGTCCGTGACGCGAAACGGGAAGACGGGCGGCTCGCGTGGACGCCGCTAACGGCTCTGACGCTGATGGTATTTTTTGTGCTTGCGATGCAATGTATGTCAACACTGGCTGTAGTGCGCCGCGAAACGAATTCGTGGAGATGGCCGGCATTCATGCTCGCGTATATGACCGGGCTGGCGTACGCTGCCGCATTCGCAACGTATCAAGGCGGAAGGCTCTTGGGATTTGAATGACTGGAGGGCGAGCATCCTGCTCGCCATTAAGGAATGAATATCCAAACGATCATCGTCATCGCAATCATTATCGCCGCCGCTCTTTACGCGGGCAGTTTGGTCGCTAAACGGGTCCTTTCATTCTCCCCAAAAAAGGGATGCGGCACCGACTGCGGTTGCAACGGGGCGTCGAAAAATTTACCCTCATAGTTTGGACTCCAAACCGAAATTCCTGACCGCCGGCGTGAGATCGATGTTCCTGTCGACACTCGCGTTTTTTGCTGCAAATGTATGTGTGAAACAGGTCGCGCATATTCCGGCGATGGAAACGGTCTTCTTTAGGTGCATCCTCGCGACATTCTTTTGTATTGTGATCCTGAAACGTGAGAAGGCAAGCGTTATCGGGCAGAATCACATGATGCTTTTTCTGCGCGGCCTGTTTGGGACAACCGCCCTGTTCTGTTTTTTTCTAACGATCCAGCACATGCCGCTCGCCTCGGCTCAGACAATACAATACGTCTCGCCCATCTTTACCGCTACAATTGCAATTTTTGTTCTAAAGGAAAGCGTTATGCCGCCGCAATGGCTTTTTTATGCGATCGCCTTTGTCGGCGTTTTGCTTATCGAACGGTTCGACGCGAGAATATCGCCGTTTTATCTGGCACTCGGCCTGATATCGGCGTTTTGCTCGGGCATGGCGTACAATCTGGTGCGAAGCCTGCGTGGCAAGGAGCATCCACTGACGGTCGTCCTGCATTTTCAGCTCGTCGGAGCTGTGCTTGGTTTCATCAGCCTTTTTTTCCAATGGGAAATGCCGCACGGGTGGGATTGGCTGTATCTATTCCTGATAGGCGTATTTTCGCAGATCGGCCAAATGTTTCTCACGAACGCCCTCCAACGCGAACGCATCGCGGGCGTTGCGATCATTAACTACACAGGTTTGATCTATGCCATTACAATAGGCTGGTTCGTCTTTGGCGAATCGCAGGGAATGGAGGCTTTGTTTGGAATGGCTTTGGTGGTCGTTGGCGTGCTGCTCAGCGTATCATACAGTAGGAGACAAGACAGGCGGCTCGAAGAAATAGAGGCGACCGCTGCTTAGACGCGATAAAGCCTTTTCACTTTGTTAATTCCTTCCACTAGCTAAAGATAGTGGCAACTCATGAAAGAAAAATTTATTAAGGTAGCCATTATCACTGTCAGCGATACGCGCAAACTTGAAAACGACATGTCGGGAAATCGACTCGCCGAGTTGCTAACGGCGGAGGGAGCCGCAATCGTGGAGAAATTGATCATTACCGATGATCTCGGTGATCTCACCCAAACTCTTCATTCGCTTGCCCAGCGTGACGACATCAATTTGATCATAACCACCGGCGGAACAGGCTTTGCCCCTCGCGATAATACGCCTGAGGCAACAAGGGCCGTTATCGAGCGGGAAGCCCCGGGCCTCGCCGAAGCAATGCGTCGGGAAACCGCGTTAAAAACGCCGACAGCAATGCTTTCACGGGGCGTCTGCGGTATTCGCGGGAATACTCTGATCATCAATCTTCCGGGTTCGCCGAAGGGCGTGGAGGAATGCTTCGAGGTCATTCGTCTGGTTCTCGGCCACGCGATCGCGCAGATCGCGGGCGATACCGCACACTGATAGAAGAAAAAAAAAAAAGGCTGTCCGGAATTCTATTTCCGAACAGCCTCCATCGATACCAGTCAAATTTAGCGTTACACCTTCTTGGGTTTCGCGGGAGCTTTAGGCTTGGCGGCGGACTTAGGAGCAGAAGCTTTTTTTGCAGATGCCTTCTTAGGAGCGGCATTTTCCTTTGTGCTGACCGATGCACTCGATTTAGCTTTCGGGTTCAGCATCGCGGTCCACTGATATTCCGGCGTATCCCAGCCTTCATCAAGCTTCTTGAGGATAAACTCCGTCATATTATCGACGATCCAGCGATGGTTCTTTTCTCCAACCGAGGCGAGTTCCGCGTCCGGCGCGGGGTTCATGAAATCGATCGCATACGGTATGCCGTCCTTGATCGCGAACTCAACGGTATTGAGGTCATAGCCGAGAGCAGTGCAGATCGTCTTAACATCCTTTTCAACCCGGGCGTGCAGTTCAGGTGTTAGGTAATCATCGACATCTACGTATTGCATCCCCGAGAGATAAGGTTTGGAAGGGTCGTATGGCATGATCAGAACTTTTTCCTTGCCGACGCAGTAGCAGCGAACAAAATGGTCGTATTCAATGCCTTCCTGCAAGGTCATGCAGAGCGTGCCGGACTGGTTGTATTCGGTGAATAGTTCGTCCAGGTTGTGGATCTTCGAGACGTTCTTCCAACCGCCGCCATCGAACGGCTTGAGGAACGAAGGGAATCCGACGTAGTCGATCACGCCCTGCCAGTCGATCGGAAATTCCAGATTGCGAAGGCTCTCTGCCGTTATATCCTTAATGTAATCGTGCTGCGGAAGCAGAACTGTCTTCGGGATGGCTACGCCGAGCTTTGCTGCCAGTGCGAAGTTGAAGAACTTATCATCAGCCGACCACCAGAACGGGTTGTTGATGATGTACGTACCTTCGAGAGCGAAGCGCTTGAGCGTCGCACGATAATATGGCACTTCGTGCGAAATGCGGTCAATGATGATGTCGTATTTCTTCGGCTCATCCATACGAATGCCGCCGATCGTGATCATCTCAGCAACGACCTTGCCGTCGCTTTTTTCATTGATGCTTTTGATTATTGATTCCGGAAACGTTTGTTCGCGTCCAACTAAGATTCCTACTCGTTTCATATGTTTAGATTATATATGGCTAATTATTAAAATCTCAGACCAGTCTGAAATCTTTAATATTAGTCCAAATACAAAACTGAGGCAAGAATCACGTTTTGGAATTTATGAAGATGTTATTTTGCACCAGGGAGCAATTCCAGATTTCCCATCTCGCGGTTATAGGAATCGAGTGCTCCAACTTCATCAGCAGTTGCATCAAGCATTTGCTTGGTCATGGCGATTGAATCGGAAAGCTGCTCAAAGTCTAGGAGCGAGAATTTCTCAGGTGTTGAGATGGTGACAATCTCGTCGTTGAGGTAGCTGAAGAAGTTTTCGATCGATTGGAGCTGGCCTTCAACGAGCTTTACGCTGCGTTCGATCTCGTCAAACGAGTTGACCCGGCGTTTGAGGATCTCTACATTGGTCTGTTGAATGCGTTTGGTCTTTTCGTCACCGGCACTCTCCATCGCACGAAAAGCCTGTGAAAGCTGGTTGTGAACGGCCTGGCGGTTGATCGATTTCAGATGCTGTTTTCGGCGGCGGTAAACATCGAGCAGGTCGACGAAATCTTCCCAACGCTGGTCAAGAGCTTTCAGGTTCGAAGGCAGTTGGCCCGCACCGGTAAATTTCGTGTAGTTGTCCTGGATCTTATCCTTGAGCCAGCGAAGGTATTCGACCGCTTCGCGTTCACGGGGCGTAAACGATTTGATCAGCTTTTCGCGGCCGTCCGTGTGTTCCTTTAGACGGCGTTGCTTTTCTCGATTCTGAACAAGGCTGCGGTACATCGGCAGATTGGGAACTATCACAACATACAGGGCTTCGCAGATCAAAGCTATCAGCAGCGGAATGACGCTGCCCGTGTAGGCGGCGGCCACAAGAAAACCGGCGAGCCCCCAAAAATTCACGGGCTCTTTCAGAGCTGCTTTCGCATAGCTCTGTTCAAATTTCGTCATGTCCTGCCGGTATTTCGCTATATCAGCCATATCAAACTAACAGATGCAAATTGACGCTCAAGGGTTCGAAAGAACTATTCCGATCAGTTCGAATGACTTTTTTCGTTTGTTTCATCAAATATCGATGTATTTAGAACTTCGGCTTCCTGAACGCTGGAATTTGCCGAGATCTGCTTGCTCGGCTCGGGGGTTCCGGCACCAAGCATTCCCATTTGTGCCTTATATTCGAGCAGTTTGTCCTGCATCTGAATGTCCATCGCCTCGCGTTCGATGTCCTGCATCTGGGCGTCGACGTTGCTGGCTCCGAGCTGTAATTTGGCTTCGGCTGCGGCAACGCGGCGGTCGATCTTTTCTCGCATTTCGTTGAATGTCGAGGAATCGTCGCCGATGTTGAACGTGTCCATCGTCTGGGCAAGCTGTTCCTGCAGTTTCGCCTGTTTGGCGGCACTGATCAGCTGCATCGCCTCGGCACTGCGTTTCTTCATGTTCAGCACGTAGTTGTCTCGTGCCTTTAGTGCCTGTTTCGAAGAGATCTGTGCCTGCTCAGCCTGAGCTGAGGTCCGTTCGAGATCGATCTGAGCCTGCTGGAGCTGACCGATGTAGGCGGTCGCAATGTCGTCGCGGCCCA
This sequence comes from Acidobacteriota bacterium, assembly GCA_016703965.1. Classification (NCBI taxonomy): domain Bacteria; kingdom Pseudomonadati; phylum Acidobacteriota; species Acidobacteriota bacterium. Next base: position 980,431 of record JADJBB010000025.1, on the reverse strand, counting down.
TTTTTACTGAGGCTTTGATTTTGGAATCGAGGTCAACGACCTGGCTCGAGAGATTCTCTTTCTGCTTGAGCAGCAAACGCTCAGTCGCCATGACCTGTGCGACGGAATTGTTCAATTCCGGTACGCGATCGCGCATGTCGCGGATCGTCTGCTGCAGCACGAGTTCCGGATTCTCGATCTTGTCTAACGCCGCTCCCGTACTCGCCCGAAAAACTCTACTGATTCTTGCCCACAATCCCATTTTTACTATTCGCTCCTCAAAAAATGTGTTACCACAAATAATCGCCAAATCCCTTACGATACACGAAAACGCAAAGTTGCAAATTCCAGAACAGTATAACAGGAAATTTAATTAAGGAAAGAGAATATGCCCGCAAACAGAGCGACTCAATTGGGTTTTTGCATCAACTGGTTTACAGTAGTTGCGCGCGGGCTTTGCAAGGAAACAAATGTCACTTACCCTCCAAAAACTTGTCAACGATCTGGATGAAAAATTGCTGAATGAGCATAGGCTCGACACGGACCTTTTCGGGCGGTTGGAATCCATTCAAAGGAGTTCCGGAATTCTGCACGGAGAGCGGCCTATATGCCCATTCCTCAGGCCGTATTTTCTTGCCGAATCCAGATACAACGCGATCCGGCACGCGGCTTCGACTCTCAACGGGGCTTTTGTTTCGCTCACTCGAGCGGCTCTGGACCATCCGGAGATCATGTCGGAGCTTGGCGTCTCTGAAAAAGAGGAACGTTGGGCACGACTCGAAACTGGCTATTTGGATGTATCAATTAACAGTCGGCTCGATACTTTTCTGACGGCGGACGGTTTCGCTTTTCTTGAATATAATGGCGAGAATCCTGCGGGCATCGGTGATCAGGCAGCGCTGGAGCGATTATTTACGAACGTGCCGATCGTCGATCAGTTCCTTCAGGATAATCAGCACCATTACCCGCAGCCGCAGATACGCTTGCTCGATGTACTCGACAGCGCATATCGCGACTTTGGAGGGAAGAAGCAAAAGCCGAACATTGCTATCGTTGATTGGGATGGAGTCTCAACGCGGCCGGAGTTTGTAATTCTGGAAGAGTATTTCGAGACCCGAGGATATTCGACGAAGATCTGTGTACCTGGGGAACTCGAGTATAAAAACTCGTCCTTGATCGCCGGGGATTTCGATATCGACATTTTTTTCAAGCGCGTTCTAATACACGAGTTTCTTGAACGATTTGACGAGACCCACTCACTTTATCAAGCGTGTTCGGATGGAAATGTTTGTATGGTTAATTCCTTCCGCTCAAAGATCCCACATAAGAAAGCAAGTTTTGCGGTCCTAACTGACCCGCGGTACAGCCAGCTTTTTAGCTCGGAACAACTTGCCACGATCGGCCGCCATGTGCCGTGGACCCGTAATTTTAGATACGGCCAAACAACCTACAAAGGAGGATCGGTGGAGCTCGTCGAGTTCATTAGGGCCGGACGTGATCAATTTGTCCTCAAGCCCAACGACGAATATGGTGGCAAGGGCATCTATTTTGGATGGGACAGTTCAGAGGCCGAATGGGATGATGCAATTGCCGTGGCCCTACAAGCCCATTACATCGTGCAGGAAAGGGTTTTGGTCGAGAAAACCGATATTCCGGTCTTCATGAATGGCGAGGCAAGGATCGAGTCGCTCACCGTCGATTTTGATCCGTTCTTGTTCCGTGGAAACGTCGAGGGCGGTATGGTTCGGCTTGCCGCTGGGTCGCTCGTCAACATAACGTCCGGCGGCGGGGAAACGGCCCTTGCGATCCTTGAAGGATTCTGAAGATGCTGCAAGAACTCACCGCGGCATGCGTTCCGATGATAGAGAAAAGCGAGGTTTATCTCGCCGCAGAACTTGGACAAGGGACGATATTACAATGCAAAAGCTTATTTCAGCGACGTTAATATTAGCTATTTATCTGGGATTTATTGCGCCCGCGAGCATGGTTGCTCACGGTCAGGTTATTGGGAGGGCGATGGAACAGCGTATGAAAGATGTGCCCGGCGGGCTGAAATTCAGACTTAGCGAAGGTGTCGAAGGTGCGGAAACGCGTGAGAAACAGCAGCTGCCCTCGACCGACCCGATCAGCGAAAAGGAAAAGGCCGACCTGCTAAAACGCATTCCTGAGATCAAGGCCGCGACGGACGATCAGACCGATTTTGCCAAACGCGTCGGGACGCTGCCCGCGCCGAAGACTGGCAACAAACTGCCTGTTAAGTTCCCATCGGACGACGGCCGCGGTACGCCGAAGGTCGATACTTCGGGGCAGACGTTGCAGGTCATCCGCTGGTCGCCTGAGGGGGAAGTTCCGCTGGCTCCGGATCTGAATGTGACGTTTTCGCATCCGATGGTTGCTGTCACTTCACAGGAACAGGCAGCGAAAGTGACGCCCGTCGAACTGACGCCCCAGGTCGAAGGCAACTGGCGTTGGCTGGGGACGAAGACGCTGATGTTCGACACGACGAAGCGTTTTCCGATGGCGACGAAGTTTACGGCTCGCGTTCCCGCAGGTACGAAATCAGCCACCGGACAGGTTTTGGCAAAAGATTTTACATGGACTTTCACTACTCCGCCGCCGAAGGTCGAGCAGATGATACCGAATGGCGGTATCACAAAACGCGATGCGTTGATGTATCTGTCATTCGATCAGGATGTGAATCCTGAAGTAGTTTTGCGGACGATCTCGGTCATTGCTGGCGGAAAGAAACTGCCGATACGTCTCGCAACCGAAGCTGAGATCAATGCAGACAGCACGATCAACTATACGTCGAAACAAGCGCAGCCGAAGCGTTGGTTAGCTTTTCGCGCATTAAATTCGGACGGTTTGACCGAGAATGCGTTACCCGCGGCGTCGACGATCCAGGTGACGGTTGAAAAGGGAACTGCTTCGGCTGAAGGGCCTTTGACGACGACGGCGGCACAGTCGTTTGCGTTTCAGACATACACGGCACTGAAATTCAACGGCGGCTGGTGTGGTTGGCGTGAGAACAAGAACTGCACGCCCTTCACGAACTGGGCTCTCGAATTCAACAACTCGCTCGACGCTTCGAAATTTACCAAGGAAATGATCAAGGTCGAGCCGGCGGTCGAGGGCTTGCAGATCTATCCTTCGGGAAATTACGTCTACATCAACGGTTACAAAAAGGGCAAAACGACCTACACGATCACGGTTGACGGTGCGATCTCGGATATTTTTGGCCAGAGCCTCGGTAAGAACGCGACGGCGACGATCAAGGTCGGTTCGGCGGATTCGAATCTTTACGCTCAGGGCGGTTTTATGACCGTGATGGATCCGAACGCGAAGGCGACGTTCTCGATCTATTCGACCAATCACAACTCCGCAAAGGTCAAGCTTTATCAGGTCCGCCCTGAAGATTGGCCGATGTTTCAGGACTATGTCCGCCACATCAACTATGACGATGGAAAGCGTCCGGCGATCCCGGGAAAGCTGGTCTCGGACAAAACGGTGAACATCGCCGCTAAACCGGACGAGATGGTCGAGACCCGGATCGACGTTTCGCCGGCGCTCGACGGCGGCTTCGGCAACGTCATCATCGACATCGAACCGACCGTCAAACGCGACAAATACGACCGTACGCGAGTTTTTACGTGGCTGCAGGCAACACAGATCGGTTTGGATGCATTTGTTGACAGCACGGAACTTGTCGGTTTTGCGTCGGACCTTAAAACCGGCAAATCACTGTCGGGAGTTGAGCTTTCGATCTTTCCCAACGGGAAAGGTGTTGTCAGCGGAAATGTTGCTGAAACCGAAGACAAAGGAATTCTGCAAACGGTCTGGGATTGGGTAACCGGAGCCGGCGGACCGAGTGCCGGTGAGACAGAATCGATCAACGAGGACGGCACTGCTGCCGAGGTCGAGACGATAACCGAGGCTCAGACGAACCGGACCGGCGAGAATGGCATTATGCGGCTGCAACTTCCGGATACGGCGTCCCCAAGCTCGCAGAATATTCTCATTGCTAGACGCGGTAAAGATGTTTCGTTCCTGCCGGAAAATGCCGATTATTATTGGCAGCAGTCGGGTAATTGGTTCAAAAAAGCACAGCCTGATTACCTGCGTTGGTTCGTATTTGACGACCGCAAAATGTACAAGCCGAAAGAGGAAGTCGCGGTAAAAGGCTACATTCGCAAGGTCACGGGCGGCAAGTTCGGCGATGTCGAAGGGCTCGGCGATGGTGCGAGTGGCGTGAAGTATTCGATCAAAGATCCCCGAAATAACGAGATCGGAAAAGGTACGGCAAATCTCAACGCTTTCGGTGCGTTCGATTTCAAATTCACGCTGCCTGACAACGCAAATCTGGGCAATTGCCGGATCGAGATGTCGACGAGCAGTTCGTATTCGGGAAATACGTATTATCACGAATTTCAGATACAGGAATTTCGCCGGCCGGAATTTGAGGTGACGAGCAAGGTCGAGACCGAGGCTCCGCACTTTGTCGGCGGCAAGGCTTTGCTGTCGGTCGAGGCAAAATACTACGCCGGCGGCGGCCTTGCGAACGCCGAGACCAACTGGACCGTGACCGCTACTCCGACGAATTTCACACCGCCGAACCGTGACGATTACACGTTCGGCACGTGGACGCCGTGGTGGCGAGGCGATATTTATGGCGGTGGTTATTACGGCGGGAATTCGCAGTATTTCAAAGGAGTAACTGATGCGGGCGGCAAGCATTTGCTGAAAATCGATTTTGAATCGGTCAAACCACCGCGTCCGTACACGATCACCGCCGCTTCGTCGGTGATGGACGTCAACCGCCAGGCGTGGTCGAGTACGACTTCGCTGCTGGTACATCCGGCCGATCTTTATGTCGGGATCCGAACGCCGCGAACTTTCGTCCAAAAGGGCGAGAAGATGGAGGTTGAAACGATCGTTTCCGACCTCGACGGGAAACTTGTCGCCGGCAAGGACGCCGATATCAAGGCTGTTCTCAAAGATTGGGTCTTCGACAAGGGAAGCTGGAGCGAAAAGGTCATTGACGAGCAGAACTGCACCGTCAAATCGACCGATAAGGCACAGAAATGCTTGTTCTTCGCGAAACAGGGTGGACGCTACACGATCACCGCAACCGTGATGGACGACCGCGAGCGGTTCAATGAGAGCGAACTGACGATCTGGGTTCCGGGCGGAAAACAGCCGCCGAAACGGAATGTCGAGCAGGAAGAAGTGCAGATCATCCCGTCGAAAAAGGATTTTGCACCCGGCGATGTTGCCGAGCTGCTCGTGATCGCACCGTTCACCCCAGCCGAAGGCGTCCTGACTTTGCGCCGCGACGGCATCGTGAAAACCGAGCGTTTCTCGATGAAGGATTCGTCGATCACGCTAAAAATTCCGCTTGAAGAAAAATATCTGCCGAACATCTACGCTCAGGTCGATCTGGTCGGGGCTGAAGAGCGTTCGAATGACAAGGGCGAGGTCGATCCGAAGCTCGCGAAACGCCCGGCATTCGCGTCGGGGAATATCAATCTCGCGATCTCAACTGCTTCGCGCAAACTGACCGTTTCGAGCGAGCCTGTGGACAAAACACTCGTCCCCGGCGGCGAGACGAAGGTCAACATTCAGGTCAAGGACAGTCGCGGCGAACCTGTTGCAAACAGTGAAGTTGCGGTCGTCGTGGTAGACGAGAGTGTACTCGCTTTGTCGCGATACGTGATCGGAAATCCTATGGACACGTTCTACACGGCACGGGCGACCGGAGTGACGGATCATCATTCGAGGCAGCAGATATTGCTTGGAAATCCGGAGGATATTAAGCTAGCCCCGCCTCCACCAGCCACCGAAGGCGCGATGATGGACGCAGGTATCGCAACTCAAAATATGCCGAGCGGGGTTTTGGGCAGGGCTGCGGCAAAGCCTTCGGCGATGAAAAAGGAAGCAAATCGAGCCGTCGAGCGTGACGAGTTTTCGGCGGAAGAGAAAGCTCAATCACCAGACACGCCGATAAATCTCCGTCAGAATTTCAACGCCCTTGCTAAATTCTCGCCATCGGTTCGCACCGATTCCAATGGCCGTGCGGTGGTTGATATCAAGCTGCCTGATAATCTGACGCGGTATCGCATCACGGCGGTCGCGGTCGATACGGGCAAACGGTTTGGTAAATCGGAATCGAACATCACGGCCAAACAGCCGCTGATGGTGCGGCCCTCGGCTCCGAGGTTTATGAACTTCGGCGATAAGGCTGACCTGCCGGTCGTTATCCAGAATCAGACGAATAAGGATATGGCGGTGGACATTGTTGTGAGGGCGACTAATGCGGCGTTCGTGTCGGTACCACCTGCGGTAGCGGGTGGGGCCTCGAACCCCGGCGCCACAACCCCGCCCGCTACCGCAGGCGGTACTGGCAGTGCGGGTCGACGCGTTCTGATCAAGGCCAACGACCGTGCCGAGGTTCGTTTTCCGGTCACGACGATCAAAGCCGGAACGGCGAGATTCCAGTTCGCGGTCTCATCCGGCAAATTCAGCGATGCGGCTGAAATTAGCTTACCGGTTTGGACACCGGCGACGACTGAGGCTTTTGCGACCTATGGCACGACGGATCAGAACGGGGCGATAATTCAGCCGGTGCAGACGCCGGGCGATGTTTATCCGCAGTTTGGTGGTTTGGATGTTACGACGTCGTCGACACAGCTTCAGGAGCTGACCGATGCGTTCCTATATCTAACGAATTATCCGTACGCCTGCTCAGAGCAGATATCATCGCGAATGATCTCGATCGCCGCGATGCGTGACGTTCTGTCGGCTTTCAAGGCTAAGGACATGCCGACCAAGGAACAGCTCGAGTCATACTACGCCCGCGATATCGAGATCCTGCAGTCGCGACAGCGAAGCGACGGCAGCTTTGGCCTGTGGAAGCGTGACAAGGAGCGTTATGAATATCCATTCCTCACGATCCACGTCGCTCACGCTCTGGCTCTCGCCAAACAGAAAGGCTACAAGGTGCCCGACGACATGCTCAACAAGACCAAGCCTTATCTCAAGGACGTCGAGAAGCATTTTGACGAATGGTATAAAAATTCCCCCGAAGTCCGCTGGACGATCTCGGCATACGCTTTGTACATCCGAGACCTGATGGGCGACAAGGACGCGGCGAAGGCGAAGAAATTGCTGGCCGAAGCCACGATAGAGAAAATGCCTTTTGAGGCGTTGGGATGGGTGCTTTCGGTACTGGCGAACGATCCGGGATCGAAAGTCGAGGTCGAAGCGATCATCAGACATCTGATGAACCGCACGACCGAGACGGCGGCGACCGCTAACTTCGTCACCAACTACGGCGATGGTGCATGGCTCATCATGTACTCGAACCGCCGTGCCGACGGCGTCTTGCTCGAGGCGATGATCAAAGCAGATCCAAAGAACGACCTCATTCCGAAGCTCGTCCGCGGCCTGCTCGATCACCGGACCAAAGGTGCATGGTCGAATACGCAGGAGAACGTCTTTATCCTGCTGGCGCTCGATAAGTACTTCAACGCGTTTGAAAAGGTCACGCCGGATTTTGTGACCCGCGTCTGGCTCGGCAATACGTATGCGGGCGAACAGGTGTTCAAGGGACGTTCGATCGATTCGAACGAGATCAACATTCCGATGTCGTATCTCGTCGATCAGGGCGGAACGTCGAACCTGATCCTTGACAAACAAGGTGCCGGACGGCTCTATTACCGCATCGGCATGAAATACGCCCCGAAAAACCTGAAACTCGATCCGGCTGATTACGGATTTACGGTTCTCAGAAAATACGAGGCGGTCGATGACAAGGCCGACGTCAAGCAAAATCCCGACGGAAGCTGGACGATCAAAGCCGGTGCGAGGGTACGAGTCAGGCTAACGATGGTTGCACAGGCTCGCCGTTATCACGTCGCCCTGGTCGATCCACTGCCCGCCGGACTTGAAGTGCTAAATCCCGGCCTCGCCGTTACCGAAGCGATCCCGGCCGACAACAACGCGACCAGCGTTCTCGAAGTCGGCAGCCGCTCGATCGGCCGCAACTATTACTGGTGGCGTCAAAACTGGTTCGAACACCAAAACTTCCGGGACGAACGAGCCGAAGCGTTTACCGGCTTGCTCTGGGAAGGTGTTTATAACTACTCGTACGTCACTCGTGCGACGACGCCGGGTGTGTTCGTAGTTCCACCAGCGAAAGCCGAGGAGATGTATCATCCGGAGACGTTCGGACGGACGGGAACTGATTTTGTAAGGGTTGAATAGGAGCCGTCGTTTTTGGGCTAGGCCCATCTATTTGCGGAAAGGCTGTGCTTTTCCGTGTGATCGAGTTAACGCTTTGCGGCTATGCCGCGGCTCTTTTGCAAATCGAAGAGCGGCGGCACAGCCGCAAGAATAATTTTGAGGCATCCGGCGAAGCATAGCTTCGCCGCAAATAGAGCGGCATAGCCGCGAAATCAGCGACTTTCGATCGGTATCAGATCCTCCGCCCCGCCGTTTTGGGCGTGTAAACTGATAGGGACACTTAGAGGTTCTTCGTGGCCTGCGGCTTCGTAGAATGGTTTCATTTCGCGGTAATCGCGATGGATCCTGTTCGCAAGGCTGTGGGCTTCGTCGCGCAATAAAAGGAGCATATTGTGTGCTGGTGATTCCACGTCGAAAGCAACCGATCCGCCGTCCTCGGTCAGGAAGGCGGCGATCGAGGAATGCTTGCCCGCTGGTTTTACTGCGGCGATGATAGGCGGACGGTTCGGTATGTCGGCAACCACCGCCAGGACCGCATTGAGCTGAGGCTTACCCCCGTCGAGGACGATCAGATCTGGTCGGATCGGGTCAGTACCGCCTGCGGTAGCTGGCGGGGACTTGAAGCCTGGAGCCGAGACCCCACCCGCTACCGCAGGTGGTACCGACGCAACAGAGGCGTCCCTGCATTCTGTCAGAGCCAATCGAACCGATGCAGCAAGCACGGAAATTTCAGATCTCAGATCTGAGATCTGAATTTTGTATTCCTCAGACACAAACCGCCCATTCACCCAAACCGCCGAAGCCGCGACGAAGCCTGTCCCCGAAATGTGAGCAACATCAAATGCCTCGATCCGCATCGGCCGCGATTCGAGATCGAATATTCTGCGCAGTTTCGCCGAAATGATCTCAGCTGATGCAAGCGGCTTTGCTTTGTCGAGTTCGTGTTCGTCGTGGCTCAGCATCAGGCCGCGGTAAGCGTTGATCCCTTTGGTTTTGGGGTTTACGACGGTAATCTTTGCGTGCCGATCAAGGCGGTCCGACAGGCGCCATTCGAGTGCCTTGCGACCGTGAAAATCTCGCGAAACGCGGATCTCTCTTGGTAGATGAAAAAGATAAAACGAATCAATGATTCGGGCTAGGGCCTCGTCCGAGGTTTCGTAATCTTCGCGATCGATGGCGAATACTTTGCGGGCGAGCACGCGACGATTGCGGTGTGAGACGAGATAGATCGCCGTGCCTTGCGGCGTATCTTCGACGGCGAAGGTATCAACCGTGTCGTCGAGCCAAACCTGAATGCGGTCACTTGCCCAGAATTTGTCGATAGCGAGAGCCATATCGCGGTATCGGGCTGCTTCTTCGAATTCCAGTTCGTTGGAATAGCGCTCGATGATCGTGCCGATAGCTTTGTGAAAGAGTACTTGGTTGTTATGGAGCACAAAGCGGACGAGGCCGACGATTTCGGTATATTCGGCTTCGGAACAAAGGCTCGCCACGCACGGGGCTGCGCACCTGCGGCGATAGAACTGCGTGCAGGGCATCGGGAATGAGCCGTCAATATCGATCTCGCAGCTTCGGAGGCGAAAGTTTTTGTTGAGCAGATCGATAAGAATGCGGACCGCCGTTTTCGTGAGGAACGCCCCGAAATATTCGTCTCCATCTTCCTCGATCCGCCGAGTCGCGAGCAGGCGCGGGAAACGTTCCGCAGTTAGTTTCAAATGCGGATATCGATTCCCGGCAAGGTCGGTGATGTCAGAAACGGGACGGTCGTTTTTCATATATTCAAGATCGTTTTCGCGAGCAGTTCAAATTGTTCTGCATACGTTCGACCAATCTCCCAAATACCTCTACCAAACCCGCAAAAGTCGCTCAAATAGAGCTGCTTTTACTCTACCAATCGATCGTCGGATTTGTGCGGGGCTGGAATATCAAGATCCACTCCGACCCAGTATTTATCGAGGTCTTAACACTGAACTAGAGAAAAGTGTGAATCGATTCACACTTTTCATGCCGGATTTTTTGGTAAAGTTAGGCATAAAGTAAAAAAACCAAAAGTTCACAAAAAGAGTCGGCCTTTTTATGCAGATTTTCCCCCCTTAGAAAAAGCATCGAGCATCTCGTGTATCGTCCCGAGCGAATCGGCATCTTTGATCGTTTTATCCTCACGCCAGCGCGAGATGCGGGGAAACCTCACGGCGACACCTGATTTATGCCGGGTCGAACGTTGTATCGCTTCGAATGCGAGTTCAAACACCAGTTCGGGTTTAACGCTTCGCACCGGGCCGAATGTCTCAACGGTATTATCTCTAATAAACCTGTCGACCTTTCTTATTTCCGCATCGGTCAGGCCGGAATAGGCTTTGGCGAACGGGACGAGTTCATCGCCTTTCCAGACGGCGAAAGTGTAGTCGGTAAACAGGTTAGATCGTTTGCCCGAGCCTTTTTGGGCGTAGATCAGGACGCAGTCGATAGTGAGCGGGTCTATCTTCCATTTCCACCAATCGCCGCGATGGCGGCCGACTCGGTAGGGTGAACTTCGCTGTTTGAGCATAAAGCCCTCGACGCCGAGCGAGCGGCTTTGTTCTCTTATTTTGGCTAGGTCTTCCCAACTCGCCGCTGCGACGGGATCGGTTAGGCGGATCGTTTCTGACGCGAGTTCGGCGATCGTTTTCTCGAGCAATTCACGCCGTGTTTTGAAGTCGAATGTACGAATGTCGCGGCCTTCGTATTCGAGCAGATCATAGGTTTGCAGGATCACGTGCAGTTCGGTCAGGATCTTTGCGGACAGATTTTTGCGGCCGATGCGTTTCTGCAGTTCGGTAAATGGCAGTACTCGGCCATCTAGCCACGGCAGAATTTCGCCGTCGATTACTGTTCCGTTCGGCAGATCCCGGGCGGCGTTTTCGATCTCGGGGAAACGCTCGGTCATCAGGTCTTCGCCGCGTGACCAGATGAAAACTTCGTCGGCACGTTTGATGACTTGTGCCCGGATGCCGTCCCATTTCCACTCGGCTTCCCAGTCGGAGACATTGCCCAGATCTTCGATCGGGAAATCGGCTTGGTGTGCCAGGTGAAATGGAAACGGACGTGCGATCGGCGTTTCGTCGGTGTCGAGTTCCGGGTTGAGGAGTTCGGTGAAAAATATGGCACTCGGCGTCCATTCGCCCATCAGACGCATCGCGATCACGTCGGTCGGAAGTTCGGAAACCTGGGACAAAGCACGCGTGACCAAAAGCTGAGAAACGCCGACGCGAAATGCTCCGGTGATCAGTTTGTTGTAGACGAGACGCTGCGAGTAGTTCATCCGCGACCAGGCTTCGGTGACGGCTTGTTTTTGTGTTTCGTCATCCGAAGATCTGAGCGGAAGCAATTGGTCTTCGACCAGTACGTGGAGCGGCGTGTCGTCCATTTCGGCGATGTTGGGGAGCAGCAGAGCCATCGTTTCGGCACTGTCGCCGACCGTGTCCCGTGATTCCATGAAGAGCCATTCAGGAATGCCGGACAGCTCAAGCGACCATTCGCGCAATTTTTTAGAAGGCACGATCTGCCGGGGCTTTCTACCCGACAGAAAATACAACGCCCAAGCGGCATCATGCGGACAGGCGCGCTCAAAATAAAACCTCATCGCCTCGACCTTTTCATTGGTCTTGTTGGTCTGGTCGAGTTCGACGTAGAGGTCGGTGAAAAGTTTCATGATCGTGTGAAGTCAGAAGAAAATTAACCGCAGATGGACGCAGATGAACACGGATAAAACCAAGATAAATCTGTCGTAGTTGTCCTAATCATTTTCTTATCTGTGTTCATCCGGGTTCATCTGCGGTTAAAACGCCCTCGTCCGCCGCATCTCCGACGAACTTGGTTTTCAGCGGCTCGGCATTCATTCCGGTTTCGTTGAGCCAGCGGACAACTTCTTCAGAAAATCCATGCGTCACGTAGACGGTGTCCGCTTCGCTTGATGTGATCGCGGTCATTAGTTCGGGCCAGTCGGCGTGGTCGCTGAGTACGAAGCCTCGGTCGACGGCTCGTTGGCGTCTCGCGCCGCGAACCATCATCCAGCCGGAGGAAAAGCCGGTCGATTGGGGGCCGAAGCGTTTCAGCCACGTGGACATTTGTGCCGACGGCGGGGCGACGATCAGAGAACCGGCAAATTCTTTTTTGTCGGTGACATTGCCGACGTAGGTCGTGTTGGGCAGATCGATGCCCGATTCGCGATAGGCTTGCGTGAGGCGTTCGACGGAGCCGTGTGTGAAGATCGGGCCGATCGAGCGATCCACGCCGTTCAGGATGCGTTGGGCTTTGCCGAGCGAGTAGGCAAAGACGACCGATGCTTTCCCGTTCTCGCGATTTCGCAGCCACCATTCATCGATCTCGGCGAATACTTTCCTGGGCGAAGGCCAGCGGTAGATCGGCAGGCCGAATGTGGCTTCGGTGATGAAATAGTTGCACTTAACAGGCTCGAACGGTGCACACGTCGCATCCGGCGTCAGCTTATAATCGCCCGAAACGACCCATACCTCACCCTTGTATTCCACCCGCACCTGAGCTGAGCCGAGGATGTGCCCGGCGGGGTGAAATGAGACATTTACGCCGTTGATATCACTGATTTCGCCGTATTTCTGCCCTGTGATCGTTGATTCCGGATCGAGGCGAATGCGGGCTAGGGACTCGCCTTCGGCGGCGACGAGGTAGTTCTTGCTGCCGCGATATGCATGATCCGCGTGTGCGTGCGTGACGACTGCACGGTCGACCGGCAACCACGGATCGACGTAGAAATCGCCTTTTTCACAATACAAGCCTCGCGGTGTCAGCGAGATCAGGCTGCCTTTTTTCATATCGATATTTTACACCGTCCCGCCTGAAAGTATGCTCCGCCAGTTTCGAGCAGACTGTCTTCTAAACGACCGAAGCTCGTGTGGTAATATTGCTTCGATGAAAGTTATCGTCGGCATCTTTATTGTTCTCATTTCTATCTTCGCAGCATCTGCCCAGGCGGATGTGCAAAAGATCGTGGATACGGAACACGCTTTTGCCAAATTTGCTGAGGAAAACGGCACGAAAGCGGCGTTTTTGGAGTTCTCTGCAAGCGATGCTCTGCTATTTTTGCCTGAAAAGGTAAACGCGAAAGAGCATTGGAACAGTCGCGGGCCTGGTAACGGATTGCTAAGCTGGGCTCCAAATTATGCCGATATTTCGGCAAACGGGATTCTCGGCTACACGACTGGGAACTGGGAATTTCGGGCGAAGGGCAAGGGCGATGAACCGGGAGCTTTTGGCGAATTCATCACCGTTTGGCTGCGACAGCCGGATGGGGAATACAAGTTTGTCATCGATATCGGTGTCGGACACAAAAAGCCGGAACAATATTCGAGCGATTGGGTAACCGCTGCGAATAAGCAAAAAGATCTGAACGAAAAGAACAGCTCGGCCGGGGACAATGCTAACGGCTTTTTCACCGCCATGGCTGAGAAAGGCATCGGCAAAGCGTACGAAATGTATGCCGTATATGACGTTCGGGCATTTCGCGAAGATATGGCTCCCATCGTCGGGAAAAAGGCGTTGGTCTCGACGTTGAAAAGCGAAAAGGCGACGTTTGTGATGCCGAAACGGAGTTCGTTCTTCGGCTCGGCAGACCTTGCGTATAATACAAATACTTACACAAAAATGGTGGACGGAAAGGCCATCGAACGCGGGAACGTGATGCAGATCTGGAAGCTGATAAACGGCCGTTGGCGTATCGTTTTAGACATCTTCAAGCCAGTTCCACCGGCAATAAACTAGTGATAAACACGTACGAAAAGGTTGTTGAGATCCTGAGAATCGAGGCCGATGCGATCAGCAATGCCTCGGCAAATCTCGACCGAGCGAGTGTCGAAAAAGCTCTTGAAATATTGCTGGCGTGTCAGGGCAAGGCCGTCGTCGTCGGCGTTGGCAAATCCGGCGTGATCGCGCAAAAGATCGCGCAGACGATGACCAGCACGGGAATGATGGCGATCTATGTTCATCCCTCGGATGCTCTGCACGGCGGACTTGGCGTTGTCACGGGTGACGATGTAGTGATCGCCCTGAGCAATTCGGGCGAGACGGATGAGGTCCTCGCGATCCTGCCTTCGCTGCGACAGCGTGGTTCGTCTATCATTTCGATCGTCGGGAATGTAAATTCCACGCTTGCACGCGGGTCTGATGTTGTTCTAGATGGCTCGGTCGATAAAGAAGCGTGTCCGCTGAACCTCGCACCGACGGCCTCGACAACCGTCGCTCTCGCGATCGGCGATGCGGTTGCAATGGCTCTGATGGAATCAAAAGGCCTTACGCAGGAAGATTTTGCGGCAAATCATCCCGCGGGACGTCTCGGCAAACGCTTGACGTTAAAAGTCTCCGACTTAATGCATCCTAGCCCAAACATTTCGCCTAACTCAGGCTGGCTTGAGGTCGTCAAAGCCATTTCAACCCACGCACTTGGAGCCGTGAATATAGTCGAAGAAAATGGGGAATTGCTCGGCATCGTCACCGACGGCGATCTGCGCCGAACGATCGAACGCACCTCACCCGACAACTTTTCGTCGCTGACAGCCGAAGATATGATGACGCATTCCCCGATCGCAGGCTCGCCGGAAATGCTTGCTTTCGAAGCACTTAGAATAATGGAAGACCGCCCTTCGCAGATCTCGGTCTTGCCCGTCGTGGATGGTCATGGGATCTGCGTCGGATTGCTTAGATTGCATGATGTGGTGAGGAGTGGGCTGTAAACAAAAGGAAACAACACGGAGCCGTGATGCTACATCTGAGACATAGTTTACGATTCAAAAATGGTAATCACTGAGAGCAAAATATGATGTACAAACGAGCCTTTGCCGCCGGTTTGGCGGTTTTTTTGTTAATATCGGCGGCTAGTGCTCAGCGGGCTGAGGTTACTATCAGTCTGAATGAGGCGTTTTTTGATTCGCTTTTGGATTCGGTGTTTCAGAATTTTGATCCGCCGGAGTTTTCGATGGCTTCGACGGATGTTTACCGCGGAGGAGCGGAGACGCAGAGTGGATTTGGGTGGGGAAGCTCGTTTTGGCCTGCCGACTCCGGCTCCCTACGGCTAAGCGGTGAAAATCCTTACTGCAACGAATCGGTGAAGCTTCTTCGAGAGATGAAGGGTGTACGTACCGCTGTAAAATTCCGTGATGGCAAGATCTATGTACCGCTTGCGTTTTCAGGGAATTATGCTCCGCCTCTGATCGGGTGTGTTGAGTTTGCGGGTTGGGCCGAGGCGAATCTGGATCTGGAATTTGATCAGAATACGCAAAAGCTTGTCGGCCGCGTTCGTGTTTATAACGTGAATCTCAATGGCACTGGCGGCATTGGCGGTTCGGTTATCGCGAAGTTGATCCAGGGCTCGATCGACAAAAAGCTTAATCCGATCGAGATCATGAGCCTCGATAAAGTTTCGTTTGGTGTGCCGGTTCAGAGCTCTGGAACGCTTCGGATGAAGGCCCAGAAGATCAAGCCGGAGGTCGGTGCGGGAGCGTTGAATGTGCGTGTGGAATATGAATTTGTGAAAGGTTGAGCCGCCCAACCGAAATGGTTGAGTTTGCTGACCATTTAGTGTTTGTAAAATATAACGATCCGTTAAAAGCTCCATAAAATGGGGCTTTTTTCATTTGGTACGGCTATTGCCATATACATCAGCAGGACGGAATTATTTCGCCCGGTTAAAACAGGGAGAAGTTATATGAAGCAACAGTTAAAGAAAAATCTAGCGATATCGATGCTCAGCCTTGGTGCGGTGACCGGGCTTTTGGCCATCGATGCGAGTGCTCAGCGTAATCGCGGAAAAGAACAGCCCGATCAGCAAAAGGCCGAACGGCAGCAGCCGCGTTCGGAGGAGAAGGCTCGCCAGCCTGAGCAGCGGCCCCAACCCCAGCGACAGCCGCCGCAACGTGACAATGGCGACGACCAACGTCGTCAGCAGGAACAGCGGCAGAGGATGGAAGCCCAGCGTCAGGAGCAGATGCGGAATCAGCAAAATCAGGCGAATGAGCAGCGACACCGTGATGAGCAGAACCGAAATCAGCAGAATCAGCAAAACGAACAGCGCCGCCGCGATGAGCAAAATCGCAATCAGCAGAACGCGGATCGTCAAAATCGTGAGGCCCAGCAGCGTCAGATGCAGGAGCGTCAGGCTGAGGAAGCCAAGCGTCGGGCGAATGTGAACAACAATTCGCGGAATCCGCAGTGGAATTCACAGCAGGATCGTGACAACCAGCTCGAACGCCAACGTGCTGAGGAACGCAAACGCCAGCAGCAGAACCCGACGTGGCAGAATGACCGGAATAACGACCGCAACAACGGAAGTTATAATGGAAATAACGGCCGACAGAACGGCAGATACACTGAGTACAATCGCGATCAGCAGGAACAGCTAAGAAAGCAGCGTCTGAATCAGTACAACCAGCGTTGGAATAATTCTCAGAACATTCAGCGTGACCGCCAGCGTTATCTCGAACAGCAGCGACGCCGTTCGTATCTGCAATATCAGCAGCGTTACTGGGAACGCCTGAGACGCGACCAGCAGCGTTTGCAGCAGGCTCAGTATTACGATAATTACTACAACAATTATCGCTACAACCGCGGCGGCCAGTATTACTACACTAGCCAATACGGTGCCCAGATGCTGCAGCAGGCGATGCAGAACGGCTACGAAGAAGGCTTCTACGCCGGACAGGCTGACCGTCAGGATAATTGGAACGGCGGCTATAACCAGTCGTACGGGTACCAGGATGCCGCTATCGGCTATGACAGCTATGCGATCGGCTATGACGAATACAACTACTACTTCCGCGAAGGATTCCGACGCGGTTATGAGGATGGCTATAATGGCCGGAATCAGTACGGAAACTATTCGAACGGCAGGTACTCACTGCTTGGGAATATTCTCGAAGCGGTTTTGAATATCGCGATCTTCTAACGACCATTAGATCGATCAAATAGAAAAAGGCTGTCCGCGAGGGCAGCCTTTTTGATTGGAGCTAAGCTCGACTGGAGCGGCAAGCATCCTTGCTTTCCAGCGGTTGCAAACCGCTTGTGCGCGGCGGTTAATAAGGCGTTGAAGGACACTAAGCATCGTAACACTGCGGAAGCCGCCGTGTGGCAAGCAGGGATGCTTGCCGCTCCAGTCGAGCTTCGCTCCAGTCAGTCGGTCTGAGCCTCGACCTTGCTGAATTCCACGTAAAAAAGATCCGTCGCCACCTGAAAGTCTTCGAGCTTTACCGCCGTATCCATCGATTTCCATATTGTCGTCGGGTAGATCACGGTCCAGTTGTTTTTCGTGCCGACCTTGACGGGCATGTCGAATCCGGGTTCGTCAGCTTTCCAGCGGTAGGACATTCTGCCGGTGAAGTCGAGGATCTGGAGTTCGAGTTTTGGAACGGCGGTCCTACGCAGATATTGATCGAAAACTGCTTTCATATTTCGTCCCATTCGCTCGCTGAAAAATGCCTCGACGTCCTCGGTCATGATGTTTTGATATTTGAATTTCTGAAAGAAATCCTTCATTGTCGCGAACCATTTCTTATCGTCATCGACGATGTTGCGGAGTGTGTGAATGAATAACGCTCCCTTGAAGTACATATCCTGCGGCGGCGTGGCGTTGATGCCTCGCTGCGGGATGATCGGCGTGCGGTTTTGGATCTTTTTGACGTAGGCGTTGGTGTACTTCATGTAGTCGTCGTGACCGTATGAGTACTCGACGAAAAGGCATTCCAGGTACGTCGTCCAGCCTTCCTGTATCCACATATCGGCTCGATCTGCCGCCGAAACGGCGTTGCCGAACCACTCGTGGCCGCTTTCGTGGATGATGATGAAATCAAATTTCGGTGAGATGCCGACGCCCGTCCAGTCACGTTTTAGGTAGCCATTTTCAAACAAATTACCGTACGTCACCGCGCTCTGATGTTCCATTCCTGAGTAAGGAACCTGAATGAGCTTGTAGCCGTCCTTTTTGAATGGATATTCGCCAAAATAATGTTCGAACGCCTCGATCATGCCTTTTGCCTGAGCGAATTGCGTTTTTGCTTTGTCGAGATCTTCAGGCTGCGCATAAAAATCGAGCGTCAGATCTTTGTATTTATCGCTGAAATGCTCGTATTTGCCGATGTTTACCGAGACGTTGTAATTATTGATCGGATAGTTGATCATCCAATCCCAACGAGTATAGCCGTCGCCGAGGTCTTTTTTGCCGATAAAGCGGCCATTAGACGCGTCAACGAGATCGCTTGGGATGGCGACGCTGAGCTTCATGTTCTCTACCTCATCGTGCCACGTATCCTTGTTCGGCCACCAAATGCTCGCACCTTCGCCTTCGCAGGCGGTAAAGATCCACGGGCGGCCTTTCGGATCGGTTCCAAATACGAAACCGCCAAACCTTCCCGTGGTTTTCGGCGTTCCTGAATAACCGAAATCGATCGAGTAAACCTTGCCCGCCTTCAGCATCTGTGGGAAATCGACGTAGACCGTGCCGAGATCTCGCGTGTATTTCAACGCTTTCGAGCCCATTGAGATCTTGTCGACATTCAGATTGTCATAGAGATCGAGTTGGATCCGATTGTCGTCCTTGAGCATCTTAAACTTGATCGTGTTCGTGCCCTTGATCGTCTTTTGGACAGGGTCGATGCGTACAGATAGGTTGTAATTTATTAGGTCGTTGTTTGCACGATAACGACCATATTCGCCACGAAGCAGGTTTGCTTTGCTTGGGTCGGTCTGGGCGAAAAATGGGACGGAGACGGCGAAGGCGACCAGTATCGCTGATAATGTTAGACGGATCGAAAAGGGCTTATTTTGCATTTGATCTAGTTTACTTGAGTATCGACAAAAATTGTTTCCACGGCCCGACTGCATCCTCATATTTCTTTGCCATATAGACGACGATCTGGCGAATATGGCCGAGATCGTGGACGACCCAGGTTGATAGCAATTGCTCGAGCGTGACCTCGCCGAGGTCAGGGTGCACGCCGCGAAGGGCGAGCTTTTCCGGTGTTAAATTCCAAGCTGCGAGGGTTGCGAGGCCTTCGGTTCTTGCTCGTTTGAATTCGGTAAGTAATTCAGGGAGCGACTGGTCGCGATACTTTTCGAACTGAGCAAAACGGTCGAACGGCGGAAATGTTCTATCCTCGCCTTGGGCTAGAATCACCTCGGCCCGTGGTATCCAATCGGTTTCTTCGCAATGGATCAAATGGCCGACGACGTCGTACGGGCTCCAGTCGGTTTTGTCGTCTTTTGTGACTGTCCATTTGGTTGATAAGCCGCTGAGCATTTGCGTCAGCATGTCGGGCGTTTGGCGCAGGATCTCGGTCGCGGAATCGAGTTCGAATTTCATGATTCACTAATTATACGCATCGTTTGCTAGAATCAAACTAATGAAAGCTCCGCTAGTTGCCATAATTGGCCGGCCAAATGTCGGAAAATCTACGTTGTTCAATCGCCTCGTCGGCGCCCGCAAGGCGATCGTGGGCGATGAGCCTGGCATTACGCGCGACCGTATGTTTGGCGATGTCGACTGGAGGGCAAAGACTTTTCGCCTGGTCGACACAGGTGGGATCGTGCCCGATGACGAAGCCATTATCCCGTCGAACATCTTTAAACAGGCATCGTTCGCGATCGATGAATCGGTGGCGATCATCTGGGTTCTCGATTCGCGGGCCGGTGTGATACCGCTCGATGAGGAACTTGGCGTTCTGCTCCGCAACACTGGGAAACCGATCATTATCGCTGCCAATAAATGCGAATCGCGAACGGTTGAGAATGAAGCAGGTGAGTTTTACCAGTTTGGCTTTGAGATCGCTCCGATCTCGGCTGAGCACGGCACAGGTATCGGCGATCTGCTCGATCTGGTTTTTGATCATCTTGAGTTTGAGGAAGAGGTCGAGGAAGAAAAGAGCGAGGACATAAAACTCGCGATCATCGGCCGTCCGAATGTCGGTAAATCTTCGCTGCTCAATAAATTGCTGGGTGAGGAACGCGTTATCGTTTCGCCGATCGCCGGAACCACACGCGATTCGATCGACACGCATCTAACGGTTGACGGACAAGATTACACGCTGATCGACACGGCGGGAATCCGGCGAAAGGGCAAGACGACCGAGATGGCCGAGAAGTTATCCGTCATCATGGCCCGTAAATCGCTCGAACGCGCCGACGTCGCTATCATTGTCATCGATGCTGTCGAAGGTGTGACGAATCTCGATGCGAATATCGCCGGTTACGCCGTTGATTCAGGCTGTTCGGTAATTATTGTCGTCAACAAATGGGACGCTCTTGAGGAAAAAGAGACAAATACGATCTACGAATTCGAACGGACGCTCCGCGAGGCGATGAAGTTCCTTGACTGGGCCCCGATCGTCACAACTTCGGCATTAAATGGCCAGCGTGTCGCGAAAATTCTACCGCTGGTGAAACAGGCCAACGAATCGCGTAACCAGCGCATTCAAACATCGCGGCTCAACAAATTCTTCGAGGAAACGATCTCACAACCCAAAGGCGGCGGCACACCAGCTCCGGTCAAGGGCGGGATGTCGCGGCTCAAGATCCAGTTCCTCACTCAGGCCGGCCTTCGTCCGCCGCTCTTTATTTTGTTCACCTCAGGCGGCAAAATGGGCTCGAAGCTGCACTTTTCGTATTTAAGATATATCGAGAATCAACTGCGTGAGGAGTTCGGCTTTTTTGGCACGCCGATCCGATTGGTCGAGAGGCATAAGGTTAAGAATAAGAAGGATTAACGGGTACAGTGGCCACGAAGGTTTGTGAATCCCGTTCCATTTCGTAAGATTTATTTGGTCAAATGGAAATTCTTTTTTAGTTCTAAGACTTGCTCTTGCAACCGTTTTTGGCGTCGCTGCATTCGGGAAACTCGCGGATCGGGAAGGTTCGGAAAAAGCTCTCAACGATTTCGGAGTGCCAAAATCGTTGATTCCCGCCTCTGTTTATTTGCTTCCGATCTCCGAGATCGCTGTTGCTATCACGCTCTTGTTTGTTGAAGTTTCGTGGTTCGGAGCAATTGGTGCGGCGGGGCTTTTTGCGGTGTTTACGAGCGGAATGATCTATCAGCTTGCCAAGGGCAATGCACCGGATTGCCATTGTTTCGGGCAGATCCATAGCGAGCCAGTCGGCGTGACGAGCATTTTGCGGAATGTCGCTTTACTTGCAATCGCGGTGATTTTGATCTTTGCGGGGCGGGCGAATCAGGGTGTGAATCTTGCAAGTACAAATCAGGATGTTATGCAGTTTGTTATTGGGATAGCTGTGATCGGGCTGCTTGCAGCCGTTGTTTATTTCTTGAAGAAGATCTCGGAACAGCAGGTTCAGATCATGCGGCGCATCGAACTGATGGAACTCGTCTCGCAGGAAGGCGGCGAGGTCGCTCGCGAAGAGTTGACGCATCCGCACGAAGGCCTGCCCATAGGCGGACATTTTCCTGATTTTGAACTGCTGGATGTAAACGCGAACACCGTTTCGCTCGCCAAATTAAAGGAGCAGGGAAGGCCGACGCTTTTCTTTTTCGTCAGCCCGACATGTAACCCATGCAAGGCTCTGATCCCTGAGATCGATCAGTGGCGAAAAGAGCTAATGGGCAAGGTTACTATTGTTTTCGTCAGCAACGGAAAAGCTCAGGATAATATCGACAAATTCGGTAACGATCCGATGCGGCCGATCCTTCTGCAAAAGCAGCGTGAACTCGCGGAAGCGGTAAAAGCTCAATGGACGCCGACCGTCATTCTGATGGATGCAAACGGCCGCGTCGCGAGCCATCCGACGGCTGGCGATAATGCCATCCGCTCGCTCATTGAGCAACTGAAGTCAGAAGATCTGGATCGCGAATTCACATATTTCGCTCGGGTCCACGATCACGATCACAACAAGATCGGCGAGAGCGTGCCGGACTTTTCGATCCAGGACATCAAAGGACAGGTAATAGACAGCGATTATTTCAAAGGCAAACAAACGCTTGTTACGTTCTGGAGCACGACATGTCAGTTCTGTAGCAGCATGATGGAAGAACTACAGGTCTGGGATAAAACAAAAGGCGAGGATGCTCCTGACCTGGTGCTCTTCTCTGAGGGCGACAAGGAGACTCACGAACAGTTCCAGCTAAATTCGCCCGTTATCCTCGATGAAGGATACAAGACCGCTGCCGGCTTCGGCATGTTCGGCACCCCATCTGCAGTGCTGGTTAATGAGGAAGGGAAGATTATCTCGGAAACTGCCGTCGGCTCTGCGAATATTTGGTCTTTAGTTGGGAAGAAATAGTTCTAACGCAAAGTCGCTTTGGGTATCGGAGTTCTGACATGACTTGCATTGCGTCTTAGCTTCTTTGCGGCTTTGCTTAAAAGTTCACACAAATACATGCATCCAATCGACTGGAAAGTCATCGCGAACGACGGCAACGCTCGTTCGGGAGTCATTACAACCAGGCGCTCGGTGATCGAGACGCCTGTTTTTATGCCTGTCGGTACGCAGGGCTCGGTCAAGGGCATTCGTTTCGAGTGGCTTGAGGATGAACTGGACGCACGGATCATTCTTGGCAACACATATCATTTATTCCTGCGGCCCGGCGTCGAAACGCTGCGGCAGATGGGCGGGCTTCATAAATTCACCTCGTGGAACCGATCGTTTTTGACGGATTCAGGCGGGTTTCAAGTTTTTTCGCTCACCGATCTTAGAAAACTGACTGAAGAGGGCGTTGAATTTCGTTCGCATCTGGATGGAAGTAAGAAATTCCTGTCACCGGAAGTTTCGATGGAGATCCAGGCAGCGTTAGGATCCGAGATCGTGATGGTCTTTGACGAATGTCCGCCAGGCGATGCAGGACATGAGCGGACCAAATCGAGCCTCGAGTTGACGGCACGATGGGCACTGCGATCGAAAACAAGATTCAATGAGCTACAAGAAGTTGGAATGGATACAGGCCTCCTCAATGGCGGCCGACAGTCTCTATTCGGCATTATTCAGGGTGCAGGACATCTGGATCTTCGAAAAGAGAGCTTGGAAAGAACGGTAGAGATCGGCTTCGACGGTTATGCGATCGGTGGTTTGAGCGTTGGTGAGGAGAAATCGGTAATGTATGAGGTGCTTGATTTTATCGCACCGCAGATGCCGAAGGACGCTCCGCGATATTTGATGGGCGTCGGTACGCCAGAAGATCTGATCGAAGCGGTAAACTGCGGAGTCGATATGTTTGATTGCGTGATACCAACTCGTAACGGCCGGACGGGAAGTGCATTCACATCACAAGGGAAGCTTAATATCCGCAACGCGAAATTCGCGACCGATAGTGGTCCGCTCGATCCTGAGTGCGGATGTTCGGTTTGCAGGCGATATTCGCTCGGTTATTTGAGGCATCTTTATCAATCTGGCGAAATGACAGCTTCGATAATGATCTCGCATCACAACGTCGCGTTTTTTCTCGAAACGATGAGAAAAACACGCGAAGCCATCAAAGAATCACGATTTCAGGCATTTAGAACCGAATTTACTTACAAACTAAAACAGAACGAGACTAGCGGCGTTTGATTAAGCAGAAGTAAATGTATATCATTTTCTCTTTGTCTTTAGGCAATCGTAACAATGAATATTTACCTCTTTCTGTTTCAGGACGCGGCGGGCGGCAGCAGCATCATTTGGACGCTGTTACCCTTCGTGTTCATTTTTGGAATTTTTTACTTTCTGGTCATCCTTCCCCAGAAGAAACAGAAGCAGCAGCTTCAGGACCTGATCGCATCGCTTAAGATCAATGATGAGGTCGTGACTAACGGCGGTGTCATCGGGACGATCAAGGAAGTAAGAGAAACGAGTTTTATTATTCAAAGTGCCGAAAAGTCATTTCTTGAAATTGGAAAAGCTGCCGTCGTCGGCAAGAAAGCAGAGTAGTATGAAGAATACCGGTTTATGGATCAGAACGGTGATCATTATCGCCATTACGCTTGCGGGCATATATCTTGTCTTCGGGCCTCGTCGAACTCCGACATCAGCCGATTTTACCTGGCAGGGGGTCAAGGACAACCTCGCCCAGAATATTAATCTCGGCCTCGACCTGAAAGGCGGCTCGCATCTTGTCATGCGAGTTAAAACGGATGATTACCTTAAGAATTTGACTGAGAATAACGCTCAGGCTGCTTTGAGTGCTGCTCAGGACGCTAAATTACCCGTAACGAGCAATACGATAAAAGCTGAGAATGGCAGCTTCGCGGTAGGGCTCGTACTATCTGATCCAGCTCAGTCACAGGCGGTAATTGACGAGGTCAAGAAGAAGGTTGACTTTGCAAGCTGGACCGAATCGACGAGTGGATCGACGATCACGTGGTCATTGCCGAATCAGGCCCAGGACGTTCTCAAACGTCAGGCCGTCGATCAGGCTTTGAAGATCATCGAAAGCCGTATTAACGCTTTCGGCGTTAAGGAACCTACCCTGCAAAAGCACGGAGCCGAGTCTTCGGGGCAGATACTTCTTCAAATGCCTGGTGTTGATGATCCGGAACGCGTTAAGAGCCTTATTGGAGCCGAGTCAAATTTGACCCTCATGAAGGTTGTTAGCCCGCCGAACCCTCAGCCTGTTGCTACGTATCCAACGGAGGAAGCCGCGAAGCAGTCTCTGGGCGGCGCGGTTCCGCCGAATAGAAAGATCCTTCCTTACTCTGATAGGGACGAGCCGTCCAATGCGACCACAAAGCCGGCCGACCCTAACAAGCCGAAACAGTTTGTAGTGGTGGAGTATCCGGCTATCGTCGACGGCAGCGAGCTTCGTGAGGCCAATGCGATCTCTCGTACAGGCGGAGACCGCGATTTTGAGATCGGATTCTCATTAAAGCCTGCAGGTGCCGCAAAGTTTGGAGATTGGACCGGAAAGAATATAGGCAACTACATGGCGGTCGTTCTTAACGGCGAGGTCAAATCTGCTGCTTACATCAAATCTCAGATCTTTGACACCGGTCAGATCTCGGGCCGGTTCACGAAAGCTTCGGCTGAGGACCTTGCACTCACCCTCAAATCGGGAGCCCTGCCGGCGAAGATCGAATACCAGGAAGAACGAACCGTTGGACCGAGCCTCGGAGCGGATTCCATTAAAGCTGGCGTTGAAGCCTCGCTTGGAGGCGTGGTTTTCGTGATCATCTTCATGTTGTTCTACTATCGCGGAGCTGGGGTAAATGCTGTTGTTGCTCTGCTTCTGAACATGTTGCTTACCCTTGCGGCCCTGATTACCATTAAGTCAACGCTTACCCTGCCAGGTATCTCCTGACTCATCCTTGGAATTGGTATGGCCGTTGACTCGAACGTTCTGATATTTGAGCGTATCCGAGAAGAACTTTCTGCAGGAAAAGATGTGCAGTCCGCGATCGACCAGGGCTTTGACCGAGCGTTTATTACGATCATTGATACGCATATCACGACGATCCTCTCCTCGGCCATCTTGTATCTATATGGTTCAGGGCCGATCCGTGGCTTCGCTGTCACCCTCGTACTCGGGCTTTTGATCAATCTTTTCTCCGCTGTTTTCGTTTCGCGAACCATCTTTATGTGGCTGACGCGTCGTAACACCAAGATGGAGACCATTAGTATTTAGTAAGTTTTGGATCGTCCAAAACAAAAGGGAAAGATGCTGCAACTTTTTAAGAACATTAATGTCGATTGGATGGGCTGGCGCAAGCCGCTGATCTTTGTTTCTATTGCTATCCTGCTTGCAGGACTTGGCTCGGCTATCGGCCGTCAGTTCACTCCTGGTGGTACCGATGCTTTCAACTTGGGTGTAGATTTCCAAGGCGGAACCGTTATCACGGCAAAGTTTAAGGAAAAGCCTGCCGAGGACGCAATTCGAGGTGCTCTGCAAGTTCAGGGCGTAAATGATGCCGTGATCCAGTCGTCTTTGGACAAGACGGACGAGGTCCTCATCAAAGTTCCTTTGTTTGAAAACAACGCCGAAACTCCCGCTTCGGATGGGGCGACGGCGGCTTCGGACGCTTCGCAGGTCAATCTTGGCCGCGCGACTGTTAAAAAAGCTCTCGACACCTTTGGTAAAGAGGCTGAAGGGGCAACGTCGCTTGCGGATGACGCAAACGCTGCTTACAAGATCGTAGGAACGGATTCGGTCGGCCCGGTCGCCGGTGCTCAGCTCAGAAATCAAGCAGTCATTGCGACCCTTCTGGGCCTTGTTGGTATCCTTTTGTTCATTGCGTTTCGCTACGATTGGACCTATGCAGCGGGAGCGGTGATTGCCGTTTTTCACGATGTTCTGATCACGCTCGCTTTCTTTTCGATCTTCCAGTGGGAGGTCAGCCTGACAGTCCTTGCTGCGCTCCTCACGCTGGTTGGATTCTCGGTTAACGACTCGATCGTTATCTTTGACCGAATTCGTGAAAACCTGACGCTGCATCGCGGCCGTTCGCTCTACAGCCTGACAAACGAATCGATCAACCAGACCATGTCACGTACGATCGTGACGAACGGACTTGTTTTTCTCGCGGTCTTGGCGCTTGTCTTGTTTGGCGGCGAAGTTCTTCGCGGTTTCTCGTTAGCCCTTTTTGTGGGGTCGATCACGGGAACTTATTCGACGATCGCCATCGCCAGCCCGATCGCTATCTGGTGGCAAAGCAAGATCGGTTCTGCGGCTGTTAAAGAAGTTATAGCCCCGCAAGGTGGTGACAAAATGGCTTCTTCGGCACGCCGTTCTGTTACCCGTCGCCCGGTAACTCGATAGGGAAATAGACGGAGCTACATCGATAAGTATTTTTTGTAAAGAACTGTAAATTGGGATGAAATTAAGACACTTATTCTTGACTTTCATTCGCTAAACTTTTAGACTTCTTTTCGTTGCTGGTCAATTAACGCTTTGCTTTTACCATTACCGGTTCGACCTTGTCTGAACGTGGGATTGGAAACGTAGAACTTTTTGTGTTCGACTGGCGCTAGTCCGTCGATCCGCTCTCTGTGATTAAAGGTAAAGCTCAGGTAAGGTCTCTCAAGTTGATATCGCGATGTTAAGCGATTACAGCTTGGGATATTGACCACACAATTTCTGTAGTAATACGGTTTCGTAACCCTTGACCTAAATTGGCACCGGAAAAAGGGAGGAAGTAAGATGTTCGATCAACTTGTTGAATCAAAAAGTAACTCACGTGAAAATCGCCGCAAGGGCGAATTCCTGCTGGGGATTGGCGTTCTCGCCGTTTTCACGCTGCTGACCATGTGGACAGTTAGCCTGTTTGGGAAGGACTTTGGCATGGGCGGCGATGATCTCGCTCTGACCACCCTCGTTGCCCCCGTTCCGGTTCCAGACGAGGAACCGCCGCCGGAGCCCGAGAAGAAGCCGGAGCAGGCTAAGCAGCCGGACGTTGATGTTCGTAAAGAGCTGATCCAGAACATCATGCAGAGCCCGGTTAAGCCGCCTGATGTGATCAGTACCGCAAAAAATCCTGTAAAGGAAATGAGGCTTGATCGAATGACCAAGCTTGGGTCCAATGACTCCGATACCGGGGCGAAAGTGGATTCTGGCCGAGCTCAGGTAGTAAGTGACGGCGGTACTGGCGGCCTCTCTACTGGTACTGGAACTGGTAAAACTGGCAATGATGACAATGATGAACCACCTCCGCCGCCCAAAGCTGACCCTACGCCGAAGCCTGTGCCCAAGATGGTTTCTCAGGGTGTGCTGAACGGTAAGGCTACGAGCCTGCCGAAACCGGCGTATCCAGCCGCTGCAAAGGCTGTGCGTGCGGGCGGTTCCGTTAGCGTTCAGGTGGTCATCAGCGAGGCGGGAAGCGTTATTTCTGCAAGCGCCGTCAGTGGGCATCCACTGCTCCGAGCTGCTGCTGAAAGCGCCGCACGCGGGGCACGATTCAGCCCGACGCTACTTTCCGGCCAGCCGGTCAAAGTATCGGGTGTGATCACTTACAATTTCGTTCCTTAGGGAGCACAAGATTAGGCGGGAAACCCTTTGTTGGAGTTTCCCGCTCGCTTAATAACTGCAATATTAAATTTTCGATTTCTTTGGAGGAAAAACCATGACACTTTTAGGCAGCCTGATCGGTATGGATATTTCGGGCTTATTCTTGATGTTTACCGGCGAGGGAGTTTCGTTCGGTATTTACGATATCGCAAAAAGTCTGACCATTCCGGGTTGGGGCGTTATCATCACACTTCTGATCGAGTCAGTCTACATGATCGCGGTCGGGATCGAACGCTTTCTGACCTACAGCAAGGCTAAGCAGCAGTCGCGTCAGTACGCGCCGAAGGTTGCTCAGGCTCTTAAGAACAGCAACATTGACGAAGCGATCAATATCGGCGACAAGCATAAAGATTCGCACCTCGCGATGGTTGTTTCCCTCGGGTCTTAAGGAATTTGCTGCTCACCAGGGGAACAGCGACATCTCGGCTGACGAAATGGAAGCTTCGAAGCGTGCTCTTGAGCGTGCGATCGCCGTTAAGACTGCAGAGTTGAAGCGTGGGTTGTCGGGTCTAGCTACGGTTGGTTCTACCGCTCCTTTCGTTGGGCTGTTCGGAACCGTCGTTGGTATCATCGGTGCTTTCCAGGCTCTCAAAACTAACGAGTCCGCCGGTATCGGCGCTGTGGGTGGTGCTATTGCAGAAGCTCTGGTTGCTACCGCTTTCGGTATTCTCGTGGCGATCCCGGCTGTATGGCTGTTTAACTACTTCACCAGCAAGGTGACCAGCTTCAGCGTTGAGATGGAAAACTCGGCCTCAGAATTGGTCGACTACTTCATCAAACAGCGTTCGAAAGCTCTGCGCGGCTAGTTGATCGCGAGTTTGTAATTTTTTGATCATTCAGGAGAAATACTGGCATGGGTGCACAAATAGGTGGCGATTCCGAATATAACTCGGAAATTAACGTAACCCCGATGGTTGATGTGATGTTGGTGCTGCTGATCATTTTCATGATCGTCACACCTCTCCTTCAACAGGGTGTTTCCGTTAATCTTCCGAGGGATATGGTGAGTCCAGATGAAGACGCTGATATTGCAAAGGATACTTCTGTGATCATTGCGATCCCGGATAACAGCAATTTCTATATCGGCAAGGAACAGTTTCCGCTCGATGCTTTGGGAGATGTGATCAAACGGCGTATGGAAGGAAAAACGCCGGAAAAACGCATTGTATATATCAAGAGCGGTGTGGATGTCGAATACGGACGGGTGGTTCAGGCCATTGAGACGATCCGTAAGCAGGACATCGATAAGATCGGACTGGTCGCTGACAAAAAGAAGGGCGGAGACGCACCTAAATAGGGGCGGCCGAAGCCGTCAGCTTCGTAAGTATTTTTTTTCAGGAAGTATAAAGCTATGGGAATGTCCACAGGTGGCGGCTCCGCTGGAGCCAAACCTTCCATTAACGTAACTCCGTTGATCGATGTGCTGCTCGTGCTCATCATCATCTTCATGGTCATTACGCCGCTCAAGCCGAGTCGCTTTGAGGCAAAGGTGCCCGCGGAACCGAAAGATCAGCCACAGGCCAATGTGAAGCCAAATCCGCTCACTTTGGTAGTGTCGATCAGCAAGGAAACGAAAGGCATAACGCTCAACAATGAGCCGTTTGGCGACGTTTCTGATACGGAAAAGCTTGGTAATCGGCTTAAAGAGATCTTCAAGGACAGAGAGAACAACGGCGTTTTCCGCGAGGGTACGAACGAGGTTGAGAAGACGATCTTTATCAAGTCGCCCAAATCAGTCCGGTACGGTGACGTTGTTAAAGTAATTGATGCCGCAAAAGCAGCCGGTGCGTCGCCCGTCGGTCTTCAGATCGATGATTTAACAGATTAATTTTTGCCGAGGATCGGTTGCCACGGGCGCAGGCCTGGATGGGCAATTGGTATCTAAGGCGGTGAATGGAGTCAAATGATGAGATTCTCTCGTATTGGGGTTTTTGTTCTACTACTGACGACAGTATTGATCGGAACGAATTGCTCTTATTATAATCGGGTCATGGCCCGTAAAGATCTTGTGGACGGGTCGAAAGCCTACAAGGATCGTAAATTTCCGGAGGCTGAAAAGCTTTTTCGTCAGGCGGTTTCCCGCGATCCGAAGGGTGAAAATGTAGAGGGCAAGATGGCACAGCTTTTCCTGGCCAGAACTCTGCATTCGATCTTCATCGGTAACCGCCAGGATAAGAGCAAGGCCGAACAGGCTATTACCGAGTACCAGAAAGCTCTTGCTATCGATCCGAAGGACCAGAGTTCATACAAGGCAATTGCCAGTTTGTATGAAAATTTGCAAAAAACGGATGAATGGCAGGCGTGGGTGACCAAGCGTTCTACTGACACATCGATCCCGCCTGAGCAGAGGGCGGAGGCTATTACGTCATTAGCAGCTAAGAAGAACACTTGTGCCAATGATATTTCTGACACCGAGGCAACAAAGAAAACGGTTACCAAGGATGGGAAGCAGGCTTTTCAGTTTGTGAAGCCGGCAAAACCAGAGGATTACGAAGCCTTGGTCAAGTGTACTCAGGAAGGTACTGCCCTGATCGATCAGGCAGTCGCTCTTGAGACCGACGCCGTTAAAAAGGCATCGTCGATCGATGTAAAGCCTATGTCGGACGCGGATCTAGCTAAGACCCAGGACGCTCTCAAAGTGTTTGAATCGGCAAGGTCTTATAAAGCGAGTTTACTTTTCCAGTCGATGCGGATAGCTGAAATGGACGGTAGAACCGCTGACCGCGATCGCCTGAAGACTGATGCGGATGCGGCTCGTAAGAACTTTACGGATCTTAGCGAAGTAGTTAAGAAGATGCAGAAGGAGATCGACGATCGAACGGCCGCTAAGGAAGAAGGAGCTAAGAAAGAAGCGGCGAATAAAAAGTAATTGGTTTTTCATTCCAACTCAGGTGGTGCCCGATCTCATTTGATTGGGCACCACCTTTTTTTCCAAGTTCGAAGGACAAAGGATAACGGATAGATAAGGACGATAGGAGTTTTGCCGCTTCTTTCTGCTTATCTTTGTCCATTATCCTTTATCTATTATCCTTTATACATATGATCCGGATCGAGGACGTAATTGAAAGGGTTCAGGAAAACCGTCGCGGAGCAGATATTGACCTGATCCGCCGGGCGTACCTTTTCTCGGCCCTGCATCATCGCGGTCAAACGCGCGCCTCGGGGGAGCCGTATCTCGTCCATCCAATTGAGGTTGCGGCGTTACTCGCGGAGATGCGCCTCGATGAGGTCAGTGTTTCGACCGGCTTACTGCACGACGTCGTGGAAGACACGCTTGTCGATCTCGAAACGATCAAGTCGTATTTTGGCGATGAGATCGCCCTTCTGGTGGACGGGCTAACAAAGATCGCAAATATCAGCGATCTTTCCAAAGAAAAGCAGCAGGCTGAGAATGTTCGCAAGATGGTTCTCGCGATGATCACTGACGTTCGCGTTGTTCTCATCAAACTCGCTGATCGGCTGCACAACATGCGAACAATGCAGTTTCTCAAGCCTGAGAAACGAGCCCGAATTTCTCAAGAAACCCTTGACATCTATGCCCCCATCGCACATCGACTCGGTATGGGTAAGATGCGAAGTGAGCTCGAAGACCTCGCTTTTCAGAATCTCCACCCTGAGGAATACAAACGACTTGCCAAAGAGGTTGATGCCCGCCGCCCGGAACTCGAAGGTATCCTCGAGAAGATAAAAGCGACCATTGTCGAGAAGTTGACTGAGAACGAGGTGCCCTTTGTCGCGATCGAAGGCCGCGTAAAACGCCTTTATTCGCTTTGGAAAAAGCTCAAGAAGCAAAAGATCACGATCGAGCAGGTCTACGACCTGATCGCCGCGCGAATTATTAC
Organism: Acidobacteriota bacterium; assembly: GCA_016703965.1. Taxonomy (NCBI): domain Bacteria; kingdom Pseudomonadati; phylum Acidobacteriota; species Acidobacteriota bacterium. The sequence goes on along the minus strand of JADJBB010000025.1, from coordinate 948,397 downwards.
CGAAAACGACCGCAAATACTGTTATCTGACGCTGAGCGTCATACATGACACCTGGACGCCTGTTCCAGAGAGGTTCAAGGATTGGATCGCCATACCGCGAGATAACCTCTACCAGTCGCTCCATACGTCCGTGATCGGGGATGGAGGGCAGCCCTTCGAGGTCCAGATCCGTACGCAGGAGATGCATCAGATCGCCGAGGAAGGCGTCGCTGCCCACTGGAAATACAAAGAAAACAGCCTCGGGAAGCAAGAAGAGGATGACGCTCTCGATGAACTTCGCAAGACCGTCGAGAAACTGCTGCTGCCGTTGGTTGAGACGTCTGAGGAACACGGCGACTCTGAAGATTTCATTGAGACGCTAAAACTTGATCTCTACCCGAAAGACGTTTACGCGTTCACTCCGATGGGCAAGGTAATTCAATTGCCGCGCGGGTCAACGCTCATTGATTTTGCGTACGCCATACACTCTCAGGTTGGCGATACGTGTACGGGGGCTAAGATAAACGGCCGGATCGTTCCGCTTCGCAGCGAACTGCAGAACGGCGATGTGGTCGAGATCCTAACGACCGCGAGTTCTCATCCGTCGAGTGACTGGCTTAACTATGCTGTCACGTCCAAAGCCCGCAATCGGATCCGCCATCACATCACGACTTCGCAGCGGGCGGAATCTATTGAGATCGGGCGCAGGCTGCTCCAGCAGGAGGCTGAAAAATTCCAGATATCGCCGAAGAAGTTTATTTCCAATGATACTGAAATGCGCCGCATTGCCAATGAATACGGGCTGGGCCGCCCTGATGATCTGCTTGCCTCGATCGGTTATGGCAAGACTTTGCCGCGTAATGTAATGGCAAAGCATCTCGGGCCAGAGAAATTCAGCGAGCTCGATCCCGAGAATAAAAAGGACACACGGCTCAAAACGGGCATGAAGGCTGTCCGCAAGTTCATTGGCCTTGGCGAGGACGCGATCATCGTCAAGGGCGTTGATAACCTGCTTATCAATCGAGCCAAATGCTGCAATCCGCTGCGGGGCGAAGCGATCATTGGCTATATTTCGCTCGAGAAAGGCATCGTCGTTCACAACAAACGCTGTAAGAATGTTTCGCAGCTAATGCTTAACAAGGACCGCATTGTTGATGTTGAATGGGCGAAAAGCGACGAGAAGCAGAAACAGTCGGTCCAACTTCTTGCTACCACCGAGAATCGCACGGGAATGATCGCGGGTATTACCAATGCTATCGCCAACATCAAAACCGGGATCCGTGATGCTCGCGCCAATGTGACTAAAGATGATCTAGGGATCATCGAGGTAACCGTCGAAGTATTCGATAAGAAACACCTCGATAAAGTCGTCAGTGCCATTGAACAAGTTCCCGGCGTCATCGCTGTAGAACGCGTAAATGCTTGAGCCCGCACCGCGGGCTTACACAGGCGGTTCCGACAATAGCCTTCCTCAACTTTCAATTCCACAGAAAATTTGCTAAAATTCGCGTTTTGCTTGAGTAATCAGAAAGCGAGTTTACGTATGAAAGAGTTCGTTTCGACAGACAAGGCTCCGGGGGCGATCGGCCCTTATTCTCAGGCCGTTAAGGCCGGTGGGATGGTTTACTGCTCTGGACAGATACCCATCGACCCTGCGACGGGTGAATTCGTCTCAGATGACGTTTCTGAGCAAACTGAGCAGGTCTTAAAGAACCTTGGTGAAGTTTTGACCGCAGCTGGTGTTGGATTCGAAAATGTCGTGAAAGCAACGATCTTTCTGGCGAGCATGGATGATTTTGCTCTTGTGAATCAGGTTTACGGTAAGTACTTCAGCGACAACAAACCGGCGCGAGCGACCGTGCAGGCAGCTAGACTGCCGCGTGATGCTAAAGTCGAGATCGATTGTATCGCCGTTGTTTAGAGCCTATGCTTTTGCGTTCCGGGGTGTGGGCTCAGAACTCTGAACAAACAAAAAACCAAACGCCTGATCATTCAAGCGTTTGGCAACCAAAACAGTTAGCTGTATCTCAAATAGAGACTAATTAAGCAGCTTTGATAACTTTTCCGGACTTAATGCAGCGGGTACAGACTTTCATACGTCCGTTTCCGCCGGCGGGAAGTTGAACACGCACCGGTTGAAGATTCGGATTGAATCGCCTTCTGGTCTTGTTGTTAGCGTGTGATACGTTATTTCCAAACTGCGGGCCTTTCCCGCATACGTCGCAGCGTTTTGCCATAATAATTGCCTCTCGATATTTACGAGGTATAAGAGTTTCAAGTAAAAACTCGAAACAAGATATATAACAAAAGCCACACGGCTTAGTCAAGTAACGTTAAACAGATGGATAAGTTGAAAGGAGTAAAAGCAATCGTGCAAATTAACAGAAAAGGGATCCTTAACCTCGCGGGTATTGCAGTTCTTGCCGCGTTTTTCACGGCCTGCGGTGGCGGACCGACGGGCAATAATACAACAGTCGGCGGCGGCGATCCTGCAGAAGTAGCCGCAACGGTCAATGGCAAGGCGATCAGCATGCAGGAAGTTGACCGCGGCGTCAAGCAGCAGGCTCAGGGCCAGGAGAGCAAACTCTCGCAGCTTGAACTCGCAGGTGCCCGCCTTCAGGTCCTTCAAACGCTGGTCGAGCAGGAAGTAATGTTCCAGAAGGCCGAGAAGGAGAATATGGTCCCGAGTGACGAAGAGATCACGGGCGAGGTCAACAAGCGTAAAACGGCAAGCGGACTTTCGGTCGAGGAATTTGACAAGCAGCTCACGCAGGCGGGCCTTGATGAGAAATCTTTCCGCGAGAATATTAAGAAGGGACTCGCTATTCAGAAGCTGATCGACAAGGTCACGGCTCGTATCGAGACGCCGAAGGACAAAGAGATCACCGATTTCTTTAACAGCAATCCTGAAATGTTCGTCAAGAAGCGTGGCGTTCGTCTCGCGGCGATCGTTATCGATCCTTCGGACAGCGGCCAGGGGGGCTCGTGAATACAGCGAGGACGGCAGCAAAATGCAGGGCGGTGACCTCGGCTATATCAGCGAAGAGAGCCTCAAGCAAAACTTCGGCGAGCAGATCGCTTCGGCTTTCATGAATTCTTCGTTTGCAGTTGGCAAGATCACGAATGCGATCCCGCTCAACGGCAAGGCTTATATCTTCAAGCTTCAGGAACGTATCGAGAAAGACGAAACCTTGACGCTCGAAAGTCCTGACGTTCGCCCGCAGATCCAGCAGAATCTGGTCGATTCCCGCAAACAGCTTCTCGCAGCGTCGTACCAGGCAATGGCTATGAATGAGGCGAAGATCGTAAATAACCTCGCCAAGAAGGTCGTTGACAATCCGAATGAACTGAGCGGAGCACGTCCGGCCGGATCTTCGGCTCCGGCTAACGCGAATGCCAATACAGCTACGGCGAGTACGAATGCAAACGCTGCGAACGCGAACGCTGCATCGAACGCCAATGCGAAACCTGCGGCAAACGCTAACGCGGCGAAACCGGCGGCGAATGCACCGGCTGCTGCAAACACCAACAAGGCTAAATAGCCTTGGCAGATGATCGACAGGAGTAGTCGGTTGTCAACGTTAGTCGTCACGAGGCCTCCCACTGACCACTGACCACTGACAACCGGCTACTATTTTTATGCTTTTCAGACTTTCAGACGTAACAAAATCATACGGCGGAACCGAGATACTCAAGGGCGTCTCGTTTCAGGTCAACCCGAACGAAAAAGTCGGCCTCGTCGGTAGAAATGGTGCCGGCAAGACTACGGTTTTCCGAATCATCACGGGCCAGGAAGCTGCCGATGAAGGCGATGTGATCAAGATGAACGGCCTCAAGCTGGGGCTGCTCGACCAGCACGTCGATTTCGGCGAGGCAGAGACAGTTCACACTGCAGCGCTTTCGGCGTTCAAGGAAATTCACGACATGGAGGCCGAGATGCGTCTGCTCGAAAAGCAGATGGAAACCGACCATTCGGAGGCTGTCCTGGACCGCTATGCTGATCTTCAAACCGCATTTGAACACGCGGACGGATTTTCGTACGCGGCAAAAGCCGAGGCTGTTTTGCTCGGTATGGGATTTCCTACGGACAAATGGTTCGAGGATGTAAGATCGCTCTCCGGCGGACAGAAGAACCGGCTGGGAATGGTTCGTCTCCTGCTCTCTTCGGCGGACGTTCTGTTGCTGGACGAGCCCACAAATCACCTCGATGTTGAAGCAGTAGAATGGCTAGAGAACTTCCTGAAAGAGATCGATAAGGCGTACGTGGTCATCAGCCATGACCGATACTTCCTTGACCGAATTACGAACCGTATCGTTGAAATGGACCGCGGCCAGGCGATCACCTACAAAGGCAACTACTCAAAATACCTCGAAGATCGCGAGCTGCGCCGTGAACAGCAGCTTCGCGAGTACGAGAATCAACAGGCACTGATCAACAAAACGCAGGAATTCATCCGCCGCAATCTTGAAGGCCAGAAAACTAAGCAGGCTAAATCACGCCGCACCCTGCTCGCCAAGATGGAACGGATCGAGGCCGTGACCAGCGAGAAATCGGGCGGCAATTTCGGTCTGAAGCAGGTCGAGCGGACCGGGAATAACGTACTCACGGCAGAGGATCTGACGATCGGCTACGATACAAATGTACTTGCGAAGAAGTTGAATTTCTCGATCCATCGCGGCGATGCTCTTGGCATTATCGGCGGCAACGGAACCGGGAAATCGACTTTAATAAAAACGCTGCTTGGTAATATCCGCGAACTGGACGGTAAGATCCACTGGGGTACGAAAACAAATATCGGCTATTATTCGCAGAACCTGGAAGGCCTGGAACCGCGAAACGAGGTCGTGCAGGAACTTCGCCGCGTTGCTCCGATGGCGGATAATGGAACGCTTCGCGGATTTCTCGCAAAATTCCTGTTCATGGGCGAGGATGTTTTCAAGCCAGTTTCGGCACTCTCAGGAGGCGAAAAGGGAAGGCTTGCGCTCGCGAAACTTATTTATTCCCAAAAGAACGTCCTGATCCTCGACGAGCCAACAAACCATCTCGATATCCCGTCTCGTGAATCACTCGAGAATGCACTTGAGGAATATGACGGCACGATCATCGTCGTCAGCCACGATAGGTTTTTCCTCGATAAGATCGTGAATCAGATACTGGCTTTTGAGAACGACGGCACTGTTGCGAATTTTGATGGAAACTATACCGAATATCACGACTGGAAGGTGGAACGCGACGCCCATCGCAAAAAGCTAGGCGATGTCCCGGTTCCATCGCGTGCCGCTTCGCCCCTTGCAGAAGCGTCACAGGCAAAAGCAGAGACAACCGCTAGAATTAGCAATCTCTCGAAGAATCAGATCAATCAGCTCGAAAAACGCATCTCGCAGATCGAAGGCGAGATTCCGGGCCTCGAAGCAGCCGCAGCAAAATTGACCGAGGAAATGGCTGCGCCTGAGATCTCGGCCGATTATGGAAAGCTCGCGGAGAAGACCAAAAAGCTAACTGAGACCGAAACAAAGATCAAGGCACTCTACGAGGAATGGGAGCGAGCCGCAGGCGAACTTGATTAACCAAACGGCTTTAATAGACGTTTGAATTGCACTTGGAACGTTCAATCTATATATTACGTATCATCTAGAGTTCGTAATCTAAAGAGAGAAGACTAACAAATGCACAAGCAATTTCGTGGTTCTATTTTTGTGTTCGCTGCGATCGCGATTTCAACGATCTCAGCTTTTGCTCAAGCGACCCTTTTTCGCGACCCGGCGATCAGCCGAACTGAGATAACCTTTTCCTATGCCGGTGATCTGTGGTCTGTGCCGCGAAGCGGCGGCGATGCGCGGCGTCTGACGACCGGCATCGGCCTCGAGATAGATCCCTACTATTCACCTGACGGCACACAGATCGCATTCACGGGCGAATATGACGGCAACACAGATGTTTACGTAATTCCCTCCGCCGGCGGCGTGCCGAAGCGGCTCACCTATCATCCTTCGGAGGATGTCGTTTCCGGGTGGACGCCTGATGGCAAGAGCGTGATGTTTGCGTCAAGCCGCAACAGCAGTTCGAACTATACGCGTCTGTTCACGATCGGCGTTGACGGCGGCGGCTTGCCGAGCGAAGTTCCGCTTCCAATGGCTAATCGCGGCTGGCTCTCGCCCGATGGCCAGTCCGTCGCCTATGAACCGCTTACACAGTGGCAAAGCGACTGGAAATATTACAAGGGCGGCCAGACGCAGCCGATCTGGATCGCGAAACTCGCAGATTCCAGCATAGAAAAAGTGCCTCGCGTCAATTCTAACGACAAATGCCCGATGTGGGTCGGCGACAAGGTCTATTTTCTCTCAGACCGTGTCGGCGGGATAGTCTCGTTATTCTCGTTCGATACGAAAACAAAAAAAGTAGAGCAGATCATCGATAACAAGGGGCTTGACATCAAATACGCCTCGGCCGGTGCGGGTGCGATCGTTTATGAGCAGTTCGGAACGATCTTTACACTCGAGGGCGGTTCAAAAACTCCTAAGAAGATTGATATTCGTGTGACGGGTGATTTTCCCGGCGTGCGAACACGCTACGAAAAGGTCGGCAGCCGCATTTCAAATGCCGCGGTTTCGCCAACGGGCGTTCGAGCAGTTTTTGAGGCACGCGGCGAGATCATTTCTGCCCCGGCAGATAAAGGCGATGCTCGCAACCTGACAAACACGCCCAACGTCATGGAACGCGATCCCGCGTGGTCGCCCGATGGCAAATGGATAGCATATTTTTCGGACGAGTCAGGCGAATATATGCTTCACCTTCGCGATCAGACGGGAATGGGCGAGGTTAAGAAATGGACGCTTGGCAGTGCTCCGGGATTCTACTCGAACCCTGTTTGGTCGCCCGACAGCAAAAAGCTCGCTTACAACGATAATCACATGAACCTCTGGTTCATCGATGTCGAAAAAGGCACGAACACGAAGGTCGATACCAATCCATACGGTACACTCGATGATGTTCTTGCACCATCCTGGTCGCCCGACAGCAAGTGGATCACCTACGTGAAGCAGCTCGATAATCGTCTGCGAGCCGTATATTTGTATTCACTCGAAAAAAGCCAGGCGAGCCAGGTGACAGACGGGCTCGGTGACGCCCGGTATATTGTCTTTGACAAAAGCGGCAAGTACATTTTCTTCACGGCAAGTACAAACTTGGCCCAGACGATCAGTTTTGCCGATCTCACAGGGGTTGACCGGCAGACGTCGCGTAGCGTTTACGCGATCGTATTGAGAAACGATACGCCGTCGCCGCTCGCTCCTGAGAGTGATGAAGAAAAGATCGCACCTGAGAAAAAGCCTGATGCTCCGGCTGCTCCGCCGGCGAAGAAAGAGCCTGAAGCAACACGCATTGATCCCGACGGTATCGATCAACGGGTGATCGCGATCCCGGCGATCCCGACCCGAAATTTCAACAATCTTTATGCGGGCAAGGCTGGAACGCTCTACATTTCCGAGATACCGCAGGCATCGAATGCCACCGGGCTGACGATCCACAAATACGACATCGAAAAGCGCAAGCTCGACGAGGTTAAAACCGGGGTTGGCAGTTTTGTCGTCTCCGACAATGGCGACAAGATGCTTTACAGCCAGGGGCCGTCATGGAATCTCGTTTCGACAACCGTCCCGGCACGCCCTGGCGAAGGAATCGTAAAAACCTCTGACATGGAGGTTTTCATCGATCCGCGTGCCGAATGGCGGCAGATGTTCAACGAGATCTGGCGTGGTGAGCGCGATTTTCTCTACGATCCGAACACGCACGGCCTTGACATCGAGAAGGCTAAGAAGCTTTATGAGCCTTATCTCGCGGCCGTTCAGCATCGCGACGATCTGAATTATCTCTTCCGCGAAATGCTGAATCAGATCTCGGTCGGGCACATGTTCATCAACGGCGGCGACCGGCCACGGGCGGCTACAGTTCCGGGCGGACTGCTCGGAGCTGATTACAAGATCGAGAATGGCCGCTATCGTTTTGCCCGGGTCTACAACGGCGAAAACTGGAATCCGCAGCTTCGGGCTCCGCTGACGGCTCCCGGCGTCAATGTAAAGGCTGGTGAATATCTGCTTGCGGTAGGCGGCAGGGAACTGAAGGCGACGGATAATATTTACCAGAGGTTTGAGAGCACCGCCGGCAAGCAAGTATTGATAAAGGTCGGGCCGAATGCCGACGGCAGCGGTTCGCGAGAGGTGACAATTATTCCGACGGCAAATGAAGGCGGCCTGAGAAACCTTGCATGGATCGAGGACAATCGCCGGGCCGTCGAAAAGCTCAGCGACGGCAAACTTGGGTACGTTTATATTCCAAATACCGGCGGCGGCGGATACACTAGCTTTAACCGCTACTTTTTTGCCCAAACCAATAAACATGGAGCGGTGATCGACGAACGGTTCAACAGCGGCGGCCTGCTTGCGGACTACGTAGTCGAATACCTGAACCGTCAACAATTCGCCAAGCTTGCATTTCGTGAGGGCAAGGATTGGAATGTGCCGGCCGGCAGCATTTACGGGCCGAAGGCTATGCTGATCAATGAATTGGCCGGTTCAGGCGGCGATGCGATGCCGTGGTTCTTTAAAAAGGCGAAAACGGGAGCGTTGATCGGCAAACGCACCTGGGGCGGACTGATCGCCTCGGCGAGAATTCCGACGCTAATGGACGGCGGTTCGGTAACGGCTCCGAATGGAGCGGTGTACGGGCTGAACGGAGAATGGGAAGTTGAGAATAATGGCGTCGCTCCTGACATCGAGGTCGAATACGACCCCGCAGCCTGGCGTGCCGGACGCGATCCGCAGCTCGAACGTGCGGTGGAGTGGCTTTTGGCTGAGATCAAGAAGAATCCGCCGAAGGAATACAAGCGGCCGGCGTATCCTGACTATCACAAGGGAAGAATGCTTGGGAAACCTTAGGAATGTGTGCTTCCGCACATACGCAGAAGGCTTGTTCTCTTAAACTCGATTCACCTTACTGTTCAAAAGCCGAAAAGATAGGTGTGTTTTAGACGATCACAACCATCCGAAAAAGCCATGCGGCCGCCGGCTTTTGAACATTAAGGTACTTTGGATAACTCCTTTAACTTGGCTGTTCGAATTTATTTCGAACAGCTTTTTTTTTCGCTGGAATAGAACGCGGATCGGACTGATCTACACCGATTTGAGGTCATCTCCGTGTTGATCCGCCCGATCCCCTAAATGGGCGTTCTATTTCCTAAAGTTTAAGGTGACTAGGATTCGATCCTGTAATTTGGAGCTTCCTTCGTAATGATTACGTCGTGGACGTGCGATTCTCTCAGGCCTGCCGACGTTATACGAACGAACGTTGCGTTGGTCTGGAGTTCGGCAATGTCTTTGCAGCCGGTGTAGCCCATGCCCGACCGCAGGCCGCCGACAAGTTGGGTGACCATTTCGGCGACAGTTCCTTTGTATGCCACGCGGCCTTCGATGCCTTCGGGAACATATTTTGCGTCTGAAACGGTACCTTCCTGAGCGTAGCGGTCGCTCGAGCCTTTTTTCATCGCCCCGATCGATCCCATACCTCGATAAGTCTTAAAATTACGGCCCTGGAACAGGATAACCTCGCCGGGAGCTTCCTCGGTTCCCGCAAAAAGCGAGCCGATCATGACGGAATCTGCACCGGAAGCGATCGCTTTCGCAACGTCGCCTGAGAACTTAACGCCTCCGTCAGCGATGATCGGAACGCCGGTGCCTTTGGCGGCGTTGACGCATTCGCTGATCGCGGTGATCTGCGGCACACCGGCTCCTGTGACTACTCGAGTAGTACAGATGGAGCCCGGCCCGATGCCGATCTTTACCGCGTCAACTCCGGCGTCTATCAGCATTCTTGTGGCTTCGGCCGTCGCGACATTGCCGGCGATGAGCTCGATCGAGGGGAAGTTTGTCTTAACTTTCTTTACCGCATTGATCACTCGCGAACTGTGCCCGTGAGCCGTATCTACAACGATCGCATCGACGCGGGCGTTCACCAACGCCGCCGCACGTTCGAGAAAATCGCCGGTCGCACCGATCGCCGCCGCACAGCGCAAACGGCCGAGTTCGTCCTTGGCGGCGAGAGGGAAGTTGATCGCCTTTTGAATATCCTTGACCGTGATCAGGCCTTTCAAATGTCCGTTCTCATCCACGACCAGAAGCTTTTCGATCCTGTGCTTCTGAAGCTTTACCTTCGCCTCGTCGAGCGTCGTGCCGACCGGAACTGTAACGAGCGGCTGGGGCGTCATTATTTCGGACACGGGAATGTCGAATCGCGTTTCGAATCGCAGGTCGCGGTTCGTGATGATGCCGACAAGCAGGCCCTGATCATCGACTACAGGAACGCCGCTGATCTTGAAGCGTTCCATTATTACGAGTGCGTCGGAGACGAGCTTTCTATGTCCGATCGTGACGGGGTCGACGATCATTCCCGATTCGCTGCGTTTGACCTTATCGACCTCTTCGGCTTGCTGCTCGATCGAGAAGTTCTTGTGAATGACGCCGATCCCGCCCTGCTGAGCGAGGGCGATCGCAAGCGAAGCTTCGGTCACGGTGTCCATCGCTGACGAGCAAAGCGGTATGTTCAGGCTGATGTTTCGCGAGAATTTGGTTCGCGTATCGACCTCAGCGGGTAAAACTTCGGAGTAGGCCGGGACGAGCAATACGTCGTCAAATGTCAGGCCCTCTTGTATCTCTGTGATGTTCATAACTCTATTCTAAATAAAAATGCCCGCAAATCGATTGCGGACACGCACATATCTTTAATTTTCAATAGCCCGCATCTTTCGCTAGGGCTTGTTCGCGGCCGGCGGTTTCGGCTGAGCGGCTGGCGTTGCAGCCGGCTTCTTGTCCGGTGTGGGTTTTGGTGCCGTGGTTGCTGCGGTATTTGCCGCAGCCGTTGGTTTCGGTGTCTGGGTTGGCCGTGCAGGCGTCGATGCCGGAGCCGTCACTGGTGTTGGGGCTAAAACCGGCAACGCCGTGTTTGCCGTATTCGCCGCAGTATTCGCCGGAACGGTCGTCGTATCAACTGCAACTGGTGCAGCCGGTGGAACTTCTGTCGATATCGCACCGCTCGACCAGATCTGAGCAAGATTCGACTTGTTGATCTCAAATTCGATCGCATTTCGCTTTGGCACCAGCGGCTGGGCGGGAAGTGTTATCGCCTTCCCGTTTATCGAAAGCTGTACGACGTTCGCGAGAGACTTTGAATAACTTAGCTTGAGTGCTTCTTTTGGTTCGAATGTGGTGGAAGTTCCGGGCGTGACCACACTGCTTGCAACCTTTCCATCATTCGTCGAAGTAAGGGCAACCGGTTCGCTTAGTGCCTTAAATTCGACCTTTACCGTGGCCATCTCTGGAACTCCTGTCGAAGCGGGCGTCGTTTCCGGTGTCGGTTCGGCAGAATTGCTGTTATTGGATTGTGCCGTCGTGTTCGCGGCCGGGACATCAGCCGGCTGACGGAGGTAGCTTACCAGAAAAAGGATCCCGGCTGTCATTATCCCCAGGATCACCGCGGCAAGTATCACCGTCGGCACCATCGAGGATGTGGAGCGGTCATCGGTCAAAACTTCGGGCCTGTAAACCTTGAGGTCGCCTTCATCCTCCGCACTCGAGGTTTGCGCGAGCAGAGCTGAATAATCCTGGAGAGCCTCGGCCTCATTGATGCCGACGAATTTGGCGTAAGATTTTACAAAGCCCTTGTTGAAGATACCGCCGGGAAGGATGCGGTAGTCATCATTCTCGATCGATTCGAGGTAGAGAGACGAGATCCGCGTCTGTTCAGCAACATCAGCAATGGTAAACCCCCGCTCTTCACGGGCTTCCCGAAGTTTTTCCCCTAAGGATAAGGACATTTAATGTGTTTTTCGACCAGGGCCCGGCGATCTAAAAAATAACAACAACTTTGACTTGAAATATAGCGTTCCTGTCGCTGTAATGTCAATTGAATCAATAAGATTTAAGTGCCGTTTAATATGGTCGGGAGCGATCCGCGGCCGGGGCATTTTGGTATAGTCGGCAAGATATTATAATATCGGTAGAGCAATCCAAATAGTGAGGAATAAACAATGAGCTTAGAGGCTTTAGGCATGGTCGAAACAAAGGGCTTTATCGGTGCGGTCGAGGCCGCCGATGCGATGGTAAAGGCCGCAAACGTTACACTTATCGGAAAAGAATACATCGGGGCGGGCTACGTTACGATCTTTGTCCGCGGTGATGTCGGAGCCGTTAAAGCGGCGACCGATTCCGGGGCTGCAGCTGCCCGCCGGGTTGGTGAGTTGATCAGCGTTCACGTTATTCCGCGTCCTCACAGTGAAGTGGAACGCGTGCTGCCTAAAGGGGGAGCGGTCGGCCTCAGTCCTGATGAGAAGGCTCTCCAGGGCGGCGGAAGACAGCTCGGAGCAGGTGAAGCCAATGTGGCGGAGACCGGATCGCAGGGAAGCAGGACGAAAAGTAAGTAGGCAGTAGGCAGCCGCGGTAGACAGAAAAGCGTTCGGAGGCACTGCAACCGCTCACGGCTCGCCAACGGCTCATTAAACGATGACCGACAAAGACCTGATAGCTCAGCAGGAAGCACGCGACGCGGTAGAGGCCGCGTCGTTTGCATTCTCGTCTGTCAGTAAACTTGATCAGGCGTCGATCGACGCGATCTGCGATGCAATGTCGCAGGCAGCTCTTGCCAATGCGGAAAGGCTCGGGAAGCTGGCGAATGAGGAAACCGGCTTCGGCAAAGCGGAGGATAAGCGGGAAAAGAATCGCTTTGCGGCACAGGACGTCTGGAACTATTTCCGCGACCTGAGAACCGTCGGTGTCGTGCGCGAGACAAAAAGCATCGTCGAGATCGCCAGCCCGCGGGGCGTCGTCGCGGCGATCATTCCGTCCACAAATCCAACCTCCACAGCTATTTACAAGATTATCATCTCGATCAAATCGAGAAATACGATCGTCCTTTCGCCGCATCCGTCGGCAGTCGGATGTATCACTGAAACTGCGCGGATCATGCGCGACGCCGCGATAAAGCTCGGATTGCCGGGCGATGCGATCATCTGCCTTTCTAACTCCACCATCGAGGGAACCGAGACCTTGATGAAGCACAAAAAAACGGCCGTGATCCTTGCCACCGGCGGAACTGGGCTCGTGCGTGCAGCCTATTCGTCCGGCAAACCGGCATTTGGCGTGGGGCCGGGCAATGTACCGGTTTTCATTGAGCGTTCGGCCAATGTTGAAAAAGCGGTCAGCGATATTCTGCTGAGTACATGTTTCGATAACGGTACGATCTGCGCTTCGGAGCAGTCGGTTTTGGTCGATGCACCGCTCGAGACAGCAGTTCGCGAGCAGTTCAAGCGACAGGGCGGACATTTTTTGAATTCGTCCGAGGCTGATGCGGTTGGCAAGATACTACTCACGCCACAGCGGACCTTGAACGCGGCGATCGTCGGTAAAAGTGCTGCATTTATCGCAAACCTCGCGGGTATCTCGATCCCTGAAGGCACGCGATGCCTGATCGCTGATTGCGGCGGGGTCGGACGTGATTTTCCATGGTCGGTCGAGAAATTGTCGCCGACGCTGGCCTTCTTCGTGGTCGACGGTGTCGAGCAGGGAGCCGCTAAGTGTAACGAGATACTCCAGTTTGGCGGAATGGGCCATACGGCCGGGATCCATACTCAGGACCGCGAAGCCGCGATCAATTACGGCCAGAAGATGCCGGCAGGCCGCACGATCGTTAATTCGCCGACGACCCATGGAGCGATCGGTTTTTCGACCGATCTGTCGCCGTCGATGACGCTCGGCTGCGGTTCGTGGGGCGGCAATGTGACCTCGGATAATATCTCGCCGATCCACCTCATGGATATTAAGCGAGTGGCTTTTGAAACAAAACCGGTCGGTAAGCAGTCAGCGGTCATCAGCCAGCCGATCGGAGAGCCAAGACGGCCGATGCCGAAGCGGGAAGCCATTGCAGCACTGGTTGATAGCTTTTTGAGTCAGAAGATCGCGTCGATGCCTGCCGCAGAGAACGAAAATGAGCCGGCAAAGGTTGAACCTGCTGCGATCAAGACTGTCGTTCATGAAATAACGCCTGAAAATGCCGTGCAGAAGCCGGTCCCGATCGCGACGGTTGATTTTGTAAGCGAAGACGACGTCCGTCAGGCTTTGAATAAGGGCGAGAAGATCTACATTTCCAAGAAAACGATCCTGACGCCGTCGGCACGTGACCTCGGCGAGGAGAAAGAGGTCTTTGCCCGGATCTGATTATGCCGAAAACTGGAACAGCCAAAGCAGTTTGTGAGAAGTGCCAAGCGGACGTCCGCGAGGGCACCGCTTTCTGCTATAACTGCGGCTCGCCCTTGGTTCAACTCGAAGGCGGAGCTGAACCGATCGCGATCCCCGGGATCGAGGAAGCCGCGGTAGATGAAAAAACAAAAGCGGCTCTCGACGACCTTGCAGAAAAACTTAGGCTCGACGAAGATGAAGACAAAAAACTCGCAAAGGCCGCTGCGGAACGCAAACGGGCCCGCGTAAGCCAGCGCAGATCTACGCAGTACACTTGGGAGCCGAGCGAGGATTCGTCGGGCGGATTGCTGTTGATAGTCGCTCTCCTGGTCGCCGTGATAGCCGGAATAGTTGTCTTTATTGCGCTGTTCTGGAGGTAGAGAAACTCTATGGTCACCGCAATGAGCATCTTTTTTCTGGCTATATTTGTTGGATTGGCATTATTTGGCGTGGTGATATTTTGGCTGGCACGAAAGCGAAAACTGCGGTAGAATCGAGGTAGTTTATGCAAGCTCTAGGAATGGTCGAATGTTTTGGCTTGGTCGCAATGATCGAAGCCGCGGATGCAATGGTCAAAGCGGCCAATGTAAGCCTCGTTGGCTACGAAAGAATTGACGCCGGACTGGTCACTGCGATCGTCCGCGGCGAAGTCGGCGCCGTTAAGGCCGCCGTCGACGCCGGAGCCGCCGCCGCCCGCCGCATCGGAACCGTCACCGCGACCCACGTCATTCCCCGGCCGCATGACGAGATCGACGAAGGAATTCCAGTGTTGAGAACAGGAGAAACAACGCGGAAAAAGATCTCCGGCTCAGTTCCCGAGTAGCTTTTCAGGAGGAACCATGAAACGCATTGCTCTATTACTTGCTTTCGTCTCCCTTTTCTCACTTTCACTTTTTGCTCAGGCCGATTCTCAAGAGACTGCCCGGGTGAAAAAAGATCTCAAACAGAACCTTCTAAAAAACACCCGTAACGTCTACGCTGTCGATTATTCGGGCTGCGAGGCCTCGATCAAGATCACAACGACCGACTTTCAACCCACGCTTTCCGGTAGCGCGGGCCCGGCATTTGGATATGGCGGATTCCCCACGAGTGATTACGGATTCGGTTCAGGCTCTAGCGGCAATGATCCCGGACGGCTAACGTCATTTAGATATCTAATCGACCTTAGCAAGCTTGATGGTGCGAATATAGCGGTCACTAATGGCTGGCTCAAGGGCACATCGGTGATATCAATAGAGGGCGGTGTGATGGCGGGTTCGATCCGCAAGATGAAGGACGGCAAGATCGAAACGATCAACGGTGCGAGATTTGATATCAAAACGAAGTCGGCGGACAGAGCGGTGGATTCGCTCAGATCCATGATCCGATCGTGCTCGGGGATAAAGTAGGTTTTTAGACCCTGAAACACGTTTGACCAATCTCCGATTTACCTCTACCAATCGAGTGGTTTTAGTGCCAATAAGCCCCATTTTCATTCGACCAAACCGCGGCGATCGAAAAATTAAGCGTTAGTAAAAAAGCTGCCATTTAGGCAGCCTTTTTTTATTTAGGTTTGACTGGAGTCGAGGTCGGTTTCGCCTGCGGTGAGCTTCCTTCAGCGACGCGGCCGGCTTTATGAACGGCGATGCGTTTCTGGGCATTCGGCCCATCATCGACCTGAACCTTGATGTTGCGGAAGCTGTTATCCTTGCGGTCATTCGATGGAATGTAGCCGATAGAATACTGAGTGCGAAGCTCATTGGAGATCGCGTTTGCTAACTCGGGTAAGACTGACGGGCTAGACGGGAAGTAGGCTTTTCCGCCTGTTTCGGTGGCGATCCGCTCCAGAAAAGCCTTTGCCTTGGCCTGCGGGCTCTTACTGATAAAGCCGCCTTCCTTGCTGAGATCATCGACAAATCCGATCACAAAGATCTGAACCTCCGACTCCTTCAAGAGCTCAAAAAGCTGCTTTTCGTTGTAGTAGCTGTTGCGGTCTTCTCCATCGGAAACGAGGATCAAGGCCCGCCGTTTCTTCTCGATGGCGTTCTTTTCCTTTTCGTATTCGTCAATATTTTCAACGGCAAGGTAAACCGCGTCAATGATCGCCGTTTGTCCCCCTTCGATATAGAGATTGTCCAAAGCGTCGATCAGATCGACCTTGTTTGATGTAAATGGCTGTTCGATCTCGATCTTGTCGCGCCCTACAAAGCGAATGATCATTGATTCGTCCGCGGGTCGATTTGTATTCACCAGGATCTTCCCGGCTTCTACCACCTTATCGAGCTGCTGCCGCATCGATCCTGAATTATCGACCACGATGCCGTAATTCGTTGGCACTTCAGCCTTGTCGAAGAATTCGATCTGCTGTAAAACGCCATCTTCGTATATTCTTATGTCTTTTTGCTGGACGTTGTTGATCGGACGCCCGTTACGATCGATGACACGGACGTTAAGGTTTACCAGTTCCGTTTCAACCCTAATGATCTCTTCAGGCGTCTCAGTCGGTTTCGGGCTAGGTGTTGGAGTGCCAAGTCTTGGAGCCGAAACTGGCGTTGGCGTAGGCGAAGGCGTTTTAGTTTGGGCTGCGACACTGCCGCAATCGTATCGAGCAAGAAAGAAACCCGTAACTAGTACGGCGGAAACGGCGATCAGTGCGGTTCTTTTCATTTTCTACTAATCCGGCTAGGGCTTAACATTCGATGTCGGAGTGGCGTAATATCCCTCACGAGCACGAACGGTTAGACGCGGTAAACCTCTGGGAGGTTTTATCTTAGTTTTGACTTTACGCCATTTTCCGTCGGGCTGGAAATCTTTTGGCGTGTATCCTATAGAATATTGATTTCGGAGTTCCAGGGCTATCCTCTCGAAGATCTCGTCCATCTCAATATCGGTCGCCGGGTAGAATGATTTGCCTCCCGTCACTGAACTGATCTCGTCCAGAAAGGCCTGTCCCTGCATTCCGTACGAACTTGCGGCGTCAGCACGGTCCATGATTCCGACCGAATATGTAACAACGTCTGATTCCTTCATTAACCGCCGAACCTCGCCGAAATTATACCTTGAGGCATTATCCTGGCCGTCACTGATGATCAGGATCGCTCGTTTGTTATGGGTCCCGCGTGTCACACGCTCAACTCCGAGGTAGACCGCATCGTAAAGGGCTGTATTGTTTTTGGGTTGAACAAGCGTAAGTTGACGGAGCAAACCCTCGCCGTCGCGTGTGCGATCCATCAGTAGCTGTGCCCGGTTGTTAAAGGCGATCAGGAAATACTCGTCAGATGGATGGCTTGTTGAAATAAACCTTTCAAGTGCCTTCTTGGCTTTTCTAATTTTCTCGCTACTCATCGAGCCGGAAACGTCAAACAGAATTCCAACTGAGATAGGGGCGTCGGTATCGCTGAAGTACGTAATATCCTGTAGCTGATTATTGTCGGTTATCTCAAACGCAGATTTTGTGAGGCCTGAAACGTAACGGCCATAAGGATCAGTTACGGTCAGTGTGAGTGTTACAAGGTCTGTCTTAACTCGGATCGGTCCCCCGTCGTCGGGTTCTGTTGCCGGAGTGGGAACAGTTGTCGGGACTGGCGTCGGATCCTGAGCAAATAAAAACGGTGCCGACATCAACCCAAAACAAACAATCAAAAATAAGCTCCTCAGTTCTCTATTAAAACCGAGAGCCATAGATCGAGTAACAGCCATTATTTACCTCAATGTTAAGACCATTCTATGGAAAGAACACAACTTCCGCAAGATATATCTTCGATGTTCATTACGCACATGGCGTTGTTTCTGCGTCGGGAAAATAACATGATTATTTTGGCGCAACAATTAGCTCTGAATCGCGTGATATAATTCGGGATAGATCTCGGATCGACAGCCATTTGTGTGCCTGCATTTTTTTCTTTATGACTGAGTTTATTTGTCGGTTGGGAACGCCCTCGGGCGAGATAGTTACTAGGATAGTCGAAGCCGCGGGTGCGGCTGAGGCAAAAACCCGGCTTGAAAACGAAGGATTTCGTGTTTTCGCCGTGTCGACATCGGGCGAAGGGCTGTCGTCGCTGCTGACCGGCGGAAACAAGAAGGCGAAGGTGAAGCAAGCTGACTTTCTGCTGTTCAATCAGCAGTTTTCTGCGCTTTTACGTGCTGGTATTCCCGTTCTGCAGGCAATTGGCCTTCTAAAAACCCGTTCCGCCTCGGCAAATTTGCGCATCGTCCTTGAGGATGTTGAGGAGAAGATCAAGAGCGGCGTCCCGCTTTCCGAGGCCTTCGAAGCTCAGGGTCTTTTCCCTAAAATATACACAGCGTCGATACTCGCTGGCGAAAAGAGTGGTGCTCTGGATGATGTTCTTTCCCGGTTCGTGACGTACTTAAAACGAAGTGTTACCGTGTCGCGCAAGTTGCGAGGTGCTCTCGCGTATCCGGCCTTTTTGCTGCTTGCGGCCGCGATCATGGTCGGATTTCTGACGCTGTATATTGTTCCGCGAATGTCAGATCTCTTTAAGAGTTTGGCTGCAAATAAAACGCTTCCGTCCGTCACGCTGGCGGTTCTTTGGTTTTCGAATACGATCATCAATAATGCTTTTTGGCTGCTGCCGGTTTTGATAATCGGTGGATTGGGAATATTCGCGTGGCTGCGAACGACAAGCGGCAGGCTGATCCTGCACAAACTTCTGCTGAAGATCCCGGTTGGCGGGCAGCTGATCAAGAATATGGCAACCGCCCAGCTGACAAGATCGCTTTCGACGCTATTGTCCGGTGGTATAACTGTCCCCGAATCCTGGGACATCGCCTCTCAGTCGATAAATAATATGGAGCTTCGCCGTCGCAGTCAGGGCGTTTCGGCGATGATACGCGAAGGCCGAGGCTTTACCGAAGCCCTGGAAAAAACCGGATGGGTGCCAGATCTGGCTCTGGATATGATCGGTATTGGTGAACGATCTGGAAGTCTGCGGGAAATGCTTGACGAGGTTGCCGCGTTTTATGATGCAGAGTCGGAAGTGCGTCTGGAGCAGTTTACAACCCTTCTGGAGCCGATAATTTTGATGTTCATGGCGGCCATCGTTATTACAATTTTGCTCGCAATTTATCTTCCGATCATTCAGATGATCTCGTCGGGGCCTGCGGGAAGCAAGCGATAAAAATTACAAATGAGCGAACAACAACAAACACAAGCAACCGGTGCGGCACCGACCATCGCGGTCGCAGAATTCCTGGACAAGGACCCGCCTGAGGTAAAGGAAGCAAGGCTTCTCGCCATGCGTTATCGGTTGCCGTATATCGACCTTTTGCCGCCGGAAGGCGAATCGCCCGTTGACGTTGACGAGCTCGCAAAATTGCCGGTCGAACTGATGCTCCGCAATCAATTTGTCCCCCTTCGACGTGACGGAAATAATATGCACGTCGCGATGGCGGATCCGACGAATTTAGAGCGGCTCGATGAGCTCGAAAATGTTCTAAACGTTCGAATCGTTCCGCATGTTGCGACTGCTGGGGCGATCGATGTTGTGCTCAGAAAGGGCGATTCGACCCAGCGTGTGCTTCAGGAAGCGGCGTCGGGCTTTAAGATGTCGCTGCTCAAGGAAACCGAGAATGGCGACGAGGTTCTGGATCTTGACCGTCTCGCGTCGGACACGGAAATGTCGCCGATCATCAAGCTCGTCGATACTATTCTTTACAACGCAATGGAATCGCGATCGTCCGATATTCACATCGAGGCCGGCGACCGAGATGTACGCGTTAAATTCAGGATCGACGGAGCCTTGTATCAGAAGGTCGATCCGATCGATATCTCATTTCACCAAACGCTGATCTCGCGTATCAAGGTCATGTCAGAGCTGGATATTGCTGAGCGCAGAATTCCGCAGGACGGACGTTTTCGCGTCAGGTATAAAGGCAGAACGGTAGATTTTCGTGTATCGATCCTACCCTCAGCGTACGGCGAGAATTGCGTTATTCGTATCCTTGATAAGGAGCAGATCTCGGAGGAATTTAAGAATCTGAGCCTTGATGTGGTCGGATTTGACCCTGACGACATCGCTCGTTTCCGCCTTTATATTAAAGAACCGTACGGCATGGTCCTGGTAACCGGACCGACCGGTTCCGGTAAGACGACTACGCTTTACGGAGCTTTGAACGAGATCCGAGCCGAGGAAGATAAGATCATTACGATCGAAGACCCGGTTGAGTATCAGTTGCAGGGAATCATGCAGATCCCGGTCAATGAGAAGAAAGGACTGACGTTCGCCCGCGGCCTCCGTTCAATTCTCCGACACGACCCCGACAAGGTCATGGTCGGTGAGATCCGCGACGAAGAGACTGCACAGATCGCCATTCAGTCCGCGTTGACGGGCCACCTTGTGTTCACCACGGTTCACGCGAATAACGTTATCGACGTTATCGGCCGTTTTATCAACATGGGCGTCGAGCCGTATAACTTCGTCTCGGCTCTGAACTGTGTGCTCGCACAACGATTGGTTAGAATGCTTTGTCCGGTCTGCAAAAAAGCCTACGATCCTACCGACGAGGAACTCTCAGAGTCGGGCATGCATCGTAATAAATTGCCTGCCGGCCAGGTTTTTTACCGAGCGGTCGGCTGCGACGCATGTAACCACACAGGCTATCGCGGACGAACTGCGATCCACGAACTCCTTGACATGTCTGACCCGATCCGAGAAATGATCATCGAGCGCCGTCCCGGTTCTGAGATCCGACGCCAGGCTGAAAAAGAAGGACTCAAATCGCTCCGGGAATCGGCCGTAAAGAAAGTATATCTCGGCCTTACGACTCTGCATGAGATCAATCGCGTGACGTTTGTTGAGGAGATCGGTAAGGTGTAGCTCTAGTATGCAAGAGAGCTGAACTCAAGGCGTTCTTTTGGTATTAAGATCCTATTATATTGAATGAGTTTCGATACCCAAATGATTTTTAGAGCCTGTTTTTGTCTGACCCTTATCGGTCTTTTTGCTATCGCTGCCTTTAGCCAACTTGCCGGTAATCCTGAGAATTGGTGTCGTGAGGGTTTTTTTACCCAGGAAACCAAGACTTTTGGGGTTGGCTTCGTTAAGCCTAAGGCCGGAAATCGCACCTATTTCTACAACGACGATCCGTCGAAATGTCCTGCTGCATCTTCCTGCCGTTCCAAGTCATATCTTGTGAAACAAGACCGGGTCATCACCAGCAAAACCTTTGGGGATCATGTCTGTGGATGGTTTACTGGATCTAAAGGAGCGGTCAAGGTTGGTTGGCTAAAGAAAGCCGATCTGGAATTTCCGGAGCTGCTCATGGATGCCAGCGAAAAGATCTGGACCGGGGAATGGCAGTATGCTTCGAATACCATCTCGTTTTCGCCGAATAAGCTTAACGGCTACCTAAACGTTCAGGGAAACGCGTTCTGGAAGGGAATGGGCGACAATATTCATATCGGTGAACTTGACGGCCGTTTCGAACCGAAAGATGGTGTTCTTGAGTACTCGGATGGAACCGGCCAGTATGACTGCCGCGCGAGGATGCAGCTTACGATGCAAATGTTCCTGATAGTCGCGGATAATGGATATTGCGGCGGAGCAAATGTTTCATTCTCAGGTATCTACCGAAAGGTCGCTAGCAAGCCAAAGAAAAATTGATCAAACTATAAGCTTGGCATAGACGCTTGGATCAACATTACCTCCGCTGACAACGAGGCAGATCTTCTGATCTCGAAAACGTTCCGCATCGACCAGGATCGCGCCCAAACTCAGAGCCCCGGTTGGTTCGGATTTTAGATTAACGAGACCGAAATACATCCTCAGAGCTTCGATCGTTTTTTCATCCGGTACCTCGATTATTCCGGCAATTCCATCCTTGATTATTTCCCAGTTAAGGCTCCCGAGTGACAGAGTACGGGCTCCGTCGGCGATGGTTTGCGGTTCGGATTCATTGGCCACAATATGGCCTGCTTGAAGCGAACGCGACGCATCATTTCCTGGCTGCGGTTCGGCTCCAAAGACCTTTGTCATCGATCCGTTCCGGCAGAAGGACTGGATCATTCCGGACACAAGCCCGCCACCGCCGACGGCGGTGATCACGACATCAAAATCCTTATCGGCGAGTTCGTCACCAAGCGTTGAATTTCCGTCGATGACATATTTGTCGTTGTAAGCACTTGCGACGTAAGCGTTTGGCATCTCGGCCGCGAGTTGGGCGACACGCTCGCTGCGTCCGATCCTTGCAGTCTCTATTAGGTCAGCGGTTGCTCCGAAACCGCGTACGGCATCTAACTTAACTCTTGCGGATGTCGAAGGCATCACTATCGTGCATTTCTTTCCCAGCAATTTACATGCGTACGCCAAGGCCTGACCAAAATTCCCTGACGACGCGGCGACGATCTCTGTCTCTGCCACATTTAGAGCAAGATTATAGGCCGCCCGGAATTTGAAACTGCCGGTGTGCTGGAATGTCTCGGTCGCGATCGTGATGTCGAGCCCGAGGTGGTCTCGGAGTTTTGACGATTCTATTAATGTTGTAGGTCGTATCGCTTCTGCAAGGCATCTCATAATAAATTGGTGGAATTTCTAATTCCATTATTGAACAGAAATTGATCTGTTGAAAATACGCCTACATCGTTTGCAGGTTGCCGGGTTCGCTCAGTGCTATAGAATCTAACCAATGGAAACTAACTTCAGATCATCCCTGCCGCCGAAATTTGTGCAAAATACGATCTCGCTTTGTGGCGGACGCGGAGAAAAATGGCTCGATGAGTTACCGGAAAGGATCGCAGTCTTGGAGAAAAAATGGCCAATCAAAGCCGGAAATCCTTTCTTGAACCTCTCATATAACTACGTTGCGAATGCTGAGCTCGCCGACGGAAAAAGTGCAGTGCTCAAGATCGGGCTGCCGTTGAAAGATGTCGAGATCTTCGGTGAGGCTGCATATTTGCAGCTGCTTAATGGTGATGGCTCGGTGCGAATGTTGGAGTTCGATCGGGAACTCCAAGCTATTCTCCTCGAACGGGTGGTTCCTGGCTCTAACCTAAGATCTGTCTGCAAAAAAGATCAAGCGAAAGCCGTTACAATCGCTATTGAGATCCTGAAACGAATTCTGCGGCCTGTTCCGCAAACAACCGACGACTTTATTAGGTTGGATGACTGGTTCGATGGCCTCAAACACACGATCGGGACGACAAAGGCCATCGAGCTTTATGCGGAGTTGTCGCGTCAAACCAAAAATACCTTTCTGCTGCACGGCGACTTTCATCACGATAATATCCTCTCGTCCCGACGCGGCCCTTTTCTAGTTATCGATCCGAAAGGAATGATCGGACATGTTAGCTATGACATCGGCGTCTTTCTAAACAACCATCACGAATGGCTCGAATGGGATACGCGTTTGAAAGGCAAGCTTGATAAAGCTATCGCGGATTTCGCCGTGGCATTTGATCTCGAGGAATCTGACATCCGTAAATGGGCGTTTTGTCAGATGGTTCTGTCGTGGTGGTGGATGTTTGACGAAATGCCGGAGATGTTCGGAGAAGAACTTGGCCTATCGGATATTTGGAAAGTCTGACCGTTTTTGTGCTTGCGACTTTGGGACTTTGCGTTAGAATTGCGTTATGGCAAAAGCACACTTCGGAATGATCGGCCTTGGTACGATGGGCTGCAATTTTCTGCTAAATATCGCCGAACACGGCATTGGCGGGGTCGGATACGATCTTGATGAAGCAAAGCGAGACCTTCTTTTGAAGGAAGGGGAAGGAATGCCGGTCGATGTGGGGACCGATCTCGCTGATTTTCTTGCAAAGCTTGAATCGCCTCGCAACATCATGCTTCTCGTTCCTGCCGGCCCCATCGTTGACAAGGTTATCGCGGATCTTGCCCCACACCTCGATGACGACGACCTGATCATCGATGGCGGCAATTCGCATTTTACTGACACGGAACGCCGAGAAGCTGAACTCGCGGTCAAAGGCATCGGATTCATGCGCGTCGGCGTCAGCGGCGGTGAGGAAGGTGCTCGCCACGGAGCCAGCATCATGCCCGGCGGCCGTCGCGATCATTATGATCGGATCGAAACAACGCTCCAGGCAGTTTCAGCGAAAGTCAACGGTGAACCTTGTGTCGCATACATGGGAACGGGTTCTTCCGGCCACTTTGTAAAAATGGTTCACAACGGCATCGAATACGGCATGATGCAGCTGCTGGCTGAGACGTTCGATTTCATGCAGAGTGTTTTGCGTATGGCAAGCACTGAAATGCACCGGACCTTCACGGAATGGAACGGCGGCGAACTAAACTCTTTCCTTGTCGAGATCACATCCCAGGTTTTGCGTAAGACGGATCCCGAAACCGGTAATCCACTCGTCTCAATGATCCTCGACACCGCAGGGCAAAAAGGAACGGGCAAATGGACATCGCAGGCGGCAATGGATTTTGGTGTTCCGATCCCGACGATCGATTCGGCGGTTACAATGCGTCAGATATCGGCACAGAAAGGCACCAGGAAAGAGGTCGCGTTGAAATATGCGGGAATGCGCACTTCCGCAGATCAGAGTCATTCGAGAACCTCGGTTGGCGAACTCGAAGATGCACTTTTCTGTGCTTTTATCCTGACCTACGCTCAAGGAATGTCCCTACTTCAGAAAGCGTCCGAGGAAAAGGGTTTTGGCCTGGATCTCGCAGAAATCGCCCGGATTTGGCGCGGCGGATGTATTATCCGTTCGAAATTGCTCGAATTGATCCGCAAGGCCTATTCGTCCGGCCAGAATATTGAAAGCCTTCTGCTTGATAAGGGCATTTCAGATATGTTGAACTCGCGGGCCGGGTCTTTGCGCAAAACGGTCGTAACCTTCAACGAGAACGGTATTCCTTCAGCTTGCTTTTCCTCGGCGTTGGCATATTTCGATGCATTTCGCACCGAACGGCTCCCGGCGAATTTGATTCAGGCTCAACGAGACTTTTTCGGGGCTCATACGTATCAGCGGATCGACCGGGATGGTACATTTCATACGCCTGATTGGGAGGTTTAAGAATATGGCATTTCCAAATATCTTTGCGAAAGAAGTTTCGGATGGCATCATCGAGCGGCTGAACAAACTTACGCCGGAGTCTCAGCGGCAGTGGGGAAAAATGGATGTCGCAAAAATGCTCGCCCATTGCAGTGTCGCGTACGAGTGCATCTATGAACCGGATAAACACCCGAAACCCGGCTTTCCCATGAGCCTCGTATTGAAGTACATCGTTGCGCCCGTTGTCGTTGGCGATAAACCTGCAAAAAAGAACAGCCCAACAGGTCCGCAGTTCATTATTAGATCAGATAAGGATTTCGAAACGGAACGAGCCAGATTGGTCGCATATATCGTGAAAACGCAGCAACTCGGTGAGAATGAGTTCAATGGCAAGGAATCGCACTCTTTCGGAGTGCTGAATAAAACTCAGTGGAGCAATATGCTTTACAAGCATCTCGATCACCATTTGCAGCAATTTAGAGTTTAAGGTGGGCGGTATGCGTGAGCGACGGGGTTCGTAAACCTTCTATCGTACGGGATCAGTCGGTGGACTCGACGATTTCCCACGCGTGTTCCGCTTTAAGTAGTTTACTCATCAGCGAAGCGTGAACGCTGTGGCCGGATTTTTCGGCGGTGATCTTTCCCTGGATCGGCATTCCTATCAACGCAAAATCGCCAATAATATCGAGTATCTTGTGCCGTACGAATTCGTCGTCAAAACGAAGCGGGGTTTCATTTAGCATTCCGTCGGGAGTGAGGACAATAGCGTTTTCGAGCGAGCCGCCGAGAGCTAAATTCGCCTTTCGCAGCATATCGATCTCGTGAGTAAAGCCAAACGTCCGTGCCGAAGCGATCTCTTTTCCAAACGAACCGTTCTTAAATACAAAATGCAATGACTGGCGTTCGATGAACGGATGCGGAAAGTCAATGACACAGTCGATCTCATAATTCTCCGCTGGCTCGATAGACATTTTTCGATCGCCTTGTTCAAATTCGACACGTTCGAGAACGCGGAAGATGCGCCGTGGAGCATCCTGTTCGACGACGCCGGCTTTAGTTATTAGCTCAATAAAATCCTCGCTCGAGCCGTCCATTATCGGTATCTCGATACTGTCGAGTTCGATGAAACAATTGTCCACACCGGAGCCTCGCAAAGCCGATAGTAAATGCTCGCAGGTCGACAGCACAACGCCCCGTCGCATTAGCGTGGTCGCATAAGAACAATGGGAAATATATTCAACCGAAGCCGGTATCTCAAAATCGTCCAGATCTATTCGTACAAAAATATATCCCGTATTCTGCGGTGCTGGCCGAAGCGTCATGTTGACGTCAACGCCCGTATGCAGGCCGACGCCGGTAATATTGATCGGTTTGGCTAGAGTCGTTTGTTTCATTCTCGCGTTTTGGTATTCAATCTCTGTGCCATTCGAAGTATTCCGGAGATGTTCTGTTTTTGCAGGCGAATTATCCAATTTTACCGTGAACCGATCCCTTCTTGTTGCGATCGAACAACAACCTTGTGGCAGAATTTACTAATCGGCGGTTAGCGATTACAATTTAGTGAAGTTATGGCAATTGAAACCGCAGGTCAGAAGGCCGCGAAAATTACAAAGATACGGATCGAAAATTCGTCCACGATCAAGCTGCCCAAGGATGTTGAAGGGAGCATAAATAAAGTTCTCGATTTCCTTCCGATAGAGCAGTATCGCGGCATTGAGAAGATAAAAATCGTCGATTTTATCAACGATCCAAGGCTGAAAAATCTGGACACTCCCCTCAAAGGCGATCTTCCGGGGCTGTATCATCCACGCGAGGGAAATCGTGCGCCCTGGCTCGAGATGTCAATGGGGGCTTTACTGCTTCCGACCGAGGGATTCATGAAGAAATTCATGGCTAAGAGTTCGTTCAAGGGCAATCTCGCAGGGCTTTTATTTTCGCTCGTTGGGCAACACTATTATCTCACCCAGAAACACTCGGTAAAACGCACTGCTCTCGAACCTCAGATCCGGCAATATGCCGAGAAAAACCTTCGAGTCTGGAGCGAACAGCAAAATCAAAACAGCGTCAGAGCAAAGATATTCAAACCGTTCCGTCCGCTTTTAGAACGCTGGGCGAAATGGCTAAATAAGAAAGCAGCAGAGGCGAAGAAATAGAAATGGCGAACTATTGGATGGTTAAACAAGAGCCCTCGGCGTACTCCTGGGATGATTTTGTGCGCGACGGTAAGACCGATTGGACCGGCGTGCGGAACTTCAAAGCCCGGAACTTTCTCAAAGATATGAAAAAGGGAGATAAGGTCTATTTTTATCACTCTGTCGTTGGAAAAGAGGTTGTAGGTATCGCCGAAGTCACCAAGGAAGCGTTTCCGGGCCCGACCGACACGGCTTGGCATGCGGTCGAGCTAACGCCGAAATCGCCCCTAAAGAAACCCGTCACTCTTGCAGATATTAAAGCAAACAAAGCACTCGAGAACATTTACCTGGTTCGCCAGCCGCGTTTTTCGGTGATGCCGCTCACGAAAGACGAATACGAAGAGATTCTCAGCATGTCGAAATAGCTGGACGCCGAGCATCTTGCTCGCCCGCTCTGGTTCGTAGACAGGCCTTGGCGAGCAGGTGGCTCGCACTCCAGTTTTATGCTCAAAGACGCCGTAAATTACTACAACGAACTTCTTACCGACAGCGATCTCGCTACATCGTCGCAAAAACTCCTCGACGAAGGGCTTGAGAGTTCCAAGCTCATCTTCGGCGGCCGTCGCTTATCGCCATATTTGCGTCCCCACTTTGTGATGGAGAGCGACTGGACGATGATCAAGTCGACCTGCGAAGTCGTTTTTGGGGCTCTTCAAAAGGTCAAGGATGCAGCGATCGGTGACGATGCCATCCTTGATCAACTCGGCGTGACGGAGATCGAACGTGGCCTGATCAAGATCGATCCTGGCTACTCACACGTCTCACCGACTTCGCGCCTTGATTCGTTTCTCACTGACGAGGCCTACAGTTATGTTGAGCTCAACGGTGAAAGTCCTGCAGGCATCGCGTTTGCCGATTCTGCAACCAAGATCTTTGAATCTCTTCCGGTGATGAGGAAATTCTCGGAACGCTACTCGCTTCAGGGACTCGAAGGCCGCTCGAAACTTCTTAACGTGTTGGTCGATTGTTTTACGGAATTCATCGGAGGCAAAAAGCCGGAACGTGCTCCGACGATCGCCATCGTTGACCTCGACGATCTGCCGACCATCAAGGAATTTGAGCTTTTCAAAGAATATTTTGAGTCAAACGGCTATCCTGCGATCATCTGCTCGCCGAGCGAATTAGAGTTCAAGAATGAACGGCTCTCGTGCAACGGCACGCCGATAGACATAGTTTACAAACGACTGCTCGTTAACGAATACCTGCCGATAATGGAAGCCCAGCCGGATCTGCTCAACGCATATCGTGCGGGTACGGTGTGCATGGTCAATAGCTTTCGCGGGAAACTTGTTCATAAGAAGGCAATATTTGCAGTGCTAACGAACGAGCGATACAAATACCTTTTCAACGCCGAAGAACTCTCCGCGATCGATAAGCACATTCCCTGGACGCGCAAATTCGTTGCTGAAAAGACGGAAAACAAGGGTGAGAGCATCGACCTGGTCGAGTGGACGCGATCGAATTCTCACAAATTAGTCCTCAAGCCCAACGACGATTACGGCGGTAACGGCATCTATATCGGCTGGAACTCGACCGAAACGGAGTGGGACGATGCGATCGCAATTGCATTGAAAGACGGCGATTATCTCGTGCAGGAACGCGTGAAAACCGCGAAAGAGACTTTCCCAATGTTTATTGACGACGAAGGAAATTGGGAGATGACCGAGCAGTTGGTTGACCTCGACCCGCTCTTGTTTATGGGGAAGGTCGGTGCCGCATTCACGCGGCTTTCTTCGACGGAACTCGCAAATGTTTCCTCCGGCGGCGGAATGGTGCCGACGTTTATTATTTCCGACAAATAATACGATCTTTTTCTAATGAAGCTGGAAAAAAAAGCCTCCCGTCTTAAAACTCTAACTGATGAATACCTTGCGCTCGAGAGTAAGCTAAAACTCGGGGGCGGCCCAGAGAAAGCAGCTAAGATCCATGCCCAGGGCAAACTCACCGCCCGCGAAAGGATCGATCTGCTTCTCGATCCGGGCACGTTCAGCCAGGAGATCGGGCTGCTGGTGGCGTATGACGAATATAACGGCACGGCTCCGGCCGCAGCCGTTGTAACGGTTGTGGGGAAGATCCAGGGCCGCGAATGTGTGGTTGTCGCTAATGATGCCACCATCAAGGCCGGGGCATGGTATCCCGAAACTATCAAAAAGATCCTCCGTGCCCAGGAGATCGCGATGCGCAATCGCGTGCCGATCGTATATCTGGTTGATTCTGCAGGAGTTAATCTTCCGTATCAAGGCGGTGTGTTTCCGGGGCAATACGGGGCCGCACGAATTTTTTACTACAACTCGATCATGCGGCGGTATCTCAAAGTTCCGCAGATCTCGGCCGTGATGGGAATGTGCGTGGCGGGCGGAGCTTACCTGCCGGCGCTCTCAGATGTGATCCTGATGGTCGAAGGCACGTCGTTCATGGGACTTGGCGGTGCAAATCTTGTCAAGGGTGCGACCGGGCAAACTATTGATAATGAGACACTTGGCGGTGCAATGACGCACAATGCGATCTCCGGCGTTGCCCATTATCGAACCAAAAGCGAAAAGGAATGTCTCGATAAGATCCGCGACCTGATCAGCGAACTTCCCGCAAAAGAGCCAACACGAGTATCTATGTCAGAACCGGGAGCGGTAGCGACTGGGTCCCTGTCCGTCTACGACATCCTCCACGGAGACCACCGTGCTCCATACGATATGCGGGCTGTGCTCGACACGTTCATCGACGAGGAGGGATCGACGAATTCCAGGCGGATTTTGCTAAAGAAATGATCTGCGGCACTGCGCGGATCGGAGGAATTCTGGTCGGCGTCATCGCTAATTCCCGCGGCATGTCGAAGGGTAAGCCGGGAACTCCACCGCGTTTTGGGGGCATTGTCTACAAGGAATCCGCCGAGAAGACTGCCTATTTTATTGAAAATTGCAGCCGTCATTCGACGCCGCTGCTCTTTGTACAGGACGTGTCAGGCTTTATGGTCGGTGCCGATGCGGAGCATAGCGGCATCATTCGTGCGGGGGCTCAGTTTGTCGAAGCAATGGCGACGGCCGCTGTTCCGAAGATCGTCGTAACGATCAATCACGCGTCCGGAGCAGGCTATTACGCGATGGCCGGGCAGGGATTTGATCCTGATTTCATCTTCTCGCTGCCTTCCGGGCGAATGGGGGTGATGGAAGGCGACAGCGCAGTTCAGGCGATCTTTGGAACACAACTCGATAAATTAAAGGCTGCCGGACAGGAGCCCGACGACTCGTTAAGGGTTGAAATGCAAAAGGTCCGAGAGACCTATGACAAGGAGCTCGACGCCAAACACGCCGCCGCCCGCGGGCTGGTCGATGCGATCGTCACGCCCGAAAACCTTCGGGAATCGCTCCTCCTTGCTCTGCAAACCTGCCTTAATACTTCTCAGCCGCACATCGGGGCGTTCGTTCTGCCGCGATAGAGACACTTGGTTTCCTATTGTGTGCGTGCTTCGCGGAGAAAAAAGTCTTTCCAAATTCTCGCAGAGCCGTTATTATTGACAAGTCGCTGATTTTCGGCGATCCATCCTTCTTGTTCCCGCGTTTCGATCCTTAAGAAAATGAGAAAAATATTTTTACGAACCGCGGCGGTGTGCGCCGTCTTGGTGGCACTGGCTTGTGGGGCGAACGGCCAGGTTAAAAAGACTGCGACCGCCGCGGCGTCCGATGGCGGAAAAGTGGCGGCGACGGTGTTAAAGGGAACCGGAAAGGTGGCGGTTATTGTTGTCGGGTCTGCGGCGAAGGTTGCGTGGGCTACGACTAAATTCGCGGCAAAACGGGTGGCTTGGCCGGTGGCTAAGACCGTACTCTTGAAGGCACCGGAAAAGGTTGCTGTACTCGGATTAAAGACGGTTGGGTTTAGTTTGCGGAAGGGAATTCCGACGGTCGGGAAGATTGGTTTCGCGTACTTGAAGACGAAACTCCCGTAGGCGGTCAAAATATTAAAGATTGGAGATCTGAGGCTGCCTTTTGAGGGCGGCTTTTTGTTTAGGGAGCATGTGAAAGCCCTTAATTACGCGCGGGCTTTCAGTTCCTGATAATCGAGGATCGCGGAACGTATGACTTCGTATGACTCTTCTCGCCCATACGAATAGGCTATCTCGCAGACATTTGGTTCGTCGGGGAGAGATTTATAGGTTAGGAAATAGTGCTCGAAACGCTCGAGGATACCTTTTGGCAGTCGAGCGATCTCGGTGTACTGCTCAAAGACTTTGTCGCCCTTCAGGACGGCGATGATCTTATCGTCAGCTTCGCCTCCGTCGATCAGGCAAAATCCGCCGATCGGCACCGCTTTTAGGATAATATCGCCACGCGGAATATGATGTTCCGATAGAACGAGAATATCGAGAGGGTCATTGTCGCCGTCGCTGATCGGTTTAGTGTATTTAGGCCGAGCAAGATCAGCGATCCGCGTTCCGCAGTAAGTCTGCGGAATGAAACCGTAGTTTGCCGGAACTACGTTCGAATACTGCTGCGGCCGGTCGATCTTAAGATAGCCTGTTTCTTTGTCGACCTCATATTTCACCGTGTCACGAGGTACGATCTCGACGAAAACGGTAACTTCCGCGGGTGAACTATCGCCGATCGAAATTCCGTGCCACGGGTGAGCTTTGTTGTTGCGAAAAGCTGTCATTCTTCTATTAGAACACGGAGCACTGAAGATAGTAATCTATACTCGGTTTGTCTCAGCAGAAAATTATAGATGGAAAATAGTTCAGACGCACTACAGATCGAGAGGATCGGGTCATTCTGTATTGTACGCTTTACGCGGCCCGAGATCCGCAACCCGCTCTCGCTCACGGTGCTGGATCAAATACATCTTGCTCTCGATGATCTTCATTTGTATGAGGAACTCGAGACATTGGTTTTTACCGGCAGCCAGCTTAGCTTTGCATCCGGCGCTGATCTGCGCGAGATCGCCGCGGTCACTGCGGAGAACGCGGTGGGATTTGCCCGTTACGGGCAAGAAACGATGGTACGCATCGCGGTGCTTGAGATGAGGACGGTCGCGGCGATCAACGGATTCTGTTTTGGCGGAGCTTTGGATCTGGCATTGGCGTGCGACGTTCGCGTGGCCTCCCCGAACGCTAAATTCGCTCATCCTGGTGCCGGGCTCGGCATAATAACAGGCTGGGGCGGCACTCAGCGCTTGCCGCGGCTTATAGGTCAGACCAACGCCTTAGAGATGTTTTTTACGGCAGAGGCGATAGATGCCGAGCGTGCTCTGCATATCGGCCTTGTGGACCTGGTTACAGATGATATATTTAGAAATGAACTGCTAAACGTATTATGAAGAGATTTATCGTCACATTGATCGGGCTAAAGATCTGGCTCTTACTCGTTTTCGCGACGTTGTTTTTCTCTAATGTGCCGGTCGATATTGAGACCTTGGCTTCTGCCGCCCAACCGACCCCAACCCCTGCTGCCGACGGCAAGAATCCCAGAAAGACCAGCGAACCGTACACCGGCGATCTCTCGATCTTTGAGGATGCGGCCCGCGACAAGAATTTGCAGATCGACCGCGTAATGGATATTTTGAAGATCAGCGAAGGGAGATCGGTCGCGGATATCGGAGCCGGCTCCGGTTGGTTCTCCGTCCGGGCCGCAAAGCGTGTCGGGCCCGGCGGGCAGGTCTTTGCCGTTGAGATCAACCAGGAGTACATCGATCACATTAACCAGGGAGCGGCCGCAGAAGGGTTTAAGAATATAAAAACGATCCTGGGAAAGCCTGACGATCCGTTACTACTTCCAAACTCCGTCGATGTCGTATTTATCCTCAAGACGTATCATGAGATCGCCGAGCCCGTCGCCTTGATGAAAAAGGTCAGGTCGGCATTAAAGAAAGGCGGACTCGTCGGCATCATCGACCGAAATGGCAATGGAACCGACCACGGTTTGGACAAAAATGTCGTCGTGCGTGAACTCAAGCAGGCGGGATTTGCCCTGAAATGGGAATACGATTTTGTGAAGCCCGACAATATGGACTATTTTCTTGTATTTGAATAACTATGAAGATCTCACTATTAAAACTTGCACACGCTCGATCGGGCGACAAAGGTGATACCGCGAACGTCGGGCTTATCGCTCTCAAGGACGAGTACTATCCGCTGCTTGTTCGCGAAGTGACGGCTGAACAGGTTAAGAGGCATTTTGGCCCGATGGTGAAGGGAGATGTTGAACGATTTGAGCTGCCGAATTTGAAGGCGTTGAATTTTCTGCTTCACGGCTCTCTCGGCGGCGGCGGAACCTTAAGCCTGATGACCGACGCTCAAGGCAAGACGTTTTCGACGGCTTTGCTACGGATGAATATCGAGGTGAGCGATACCGAAGCCAGTGCGTTAGGTATGTAGATCTCGATCAGTAAATGGTGCTGTGCTCAATAGACGAGAGGCACCGCACCGTAGTTTACTATTTCTTCTTGATTATCACGCCCGTTCCTTGAAAGTCGTATACATCGATCGAGAGTTTTTCTCCGCCCTTCTCGACCTCGATGAAATACATTGTCGGGTTCTTGTCGTCGTAACTGCTGAGTTTCCAGCCGGCAGCCTTCAGTGCGTCTGAGTACTTTGCGACCACAGCGACCTTACTGTCTTTGTGGACAGCTTTGAATTCGGTCGGCGTGCTTGCCCAGACGACGGCGTTTTCCTTGATCGGCAAGTTCATCGAGTCCCACGGAGCAGTTACCGGAACTGCCGTAACATCGGGCTTCCAGCCGCAAGAGCTGATCGAAAGTGCCATTAAGATGGCAAAGCTGCGAATTGAAAGAGTTTTTATCATCAAGTTTCTCCTTATGGTCTGTCTCTAGATCAAGCAGAAAATATTTCGATACCGAGCGGTTTATAGCTTGGCCATTCGCTCGCTAGCGTTATCCCGGTGCTTCTGTTCAGATTGAATTTTTGCAACAATATAGTATCTTTTGAGAAATGCAAAATTGGCTCGGTATGCAGCGAAGCGACACGGTGCGTTAGAACAAGAATGGCTGCCTCTGGAGTTTTTAACGCGTGACCTGGAGTTTTTATTACCGATAAGGAAAAAAATATGCGAAATCTATTGGCGTTGTTGGTGTTCATCTGTCTCTTGGGAAATGGCGTTCTCGGTCAGGCTGCTGGTTCTACTTTGCTTGGCTTTTCTTCGGCGGGTTCGGTCGACCAGAGGGCTATGGAGCAGAGATTTGATTCGTATTTGAATCCAAATAACCTGCGGGATTGGATGAAGCGTCTGTCGGCTCGCCCACACCATCTCGGCTCTAAGTACGGCAAAGAGAATGCAGAGTTCATCGCGTCGCAGTTCAAGGCGTGGGGATTTGATACTAAGATCGAGGAGTTTGAGGTCCTGTTTCCGTCGCCAAAGACGCGAATTGTCGAGATGACAGCGCCTGAGAAGTTTGTTTTGAAGTTGAACGAGCCCCCGGTTAAAGGTGACGAAACATCGATCCAGCAAAAAGAGCAGCTGCCGACGTACAATGCGTATTCGATCGACGGAGACGTCTCGGGGCCGCTTGTTTATGTAAATTACGGCACGCCCGCAGATTACGAAGAACTGGAGCGTCGCGGCATCGATGTAAAAGGAAAGATCGTGATCTCGCGGTACGGTGGCTCCTGGCGTGGTATCAAACCTAAAGTCGCCGCCGAGCACGGAGCCGTTGGGTGCCTGATCTATTCGGACCCGAAAAATGACGGGTTCTATCAGGGCGACGTCTACCCGAAAGGCCCGTACCGCAACGAGAACGGCGTTCAGCGTGGCTCGGTGATGGACATGCCGCTCCATCCTGGAGATCCATTGACGAAGGGCATTGGAGCAACGAAAAACGCAAAGCGCATTGACCGAAAAGATGCCGAAACCCTGACAAAGATCCCTGTGCTGCCCATTTCCTATAGTGATGCTTTGCCGCTCTTAAGAAATCTCGATGGAGCAGTTGTTCCGGACGCTTGGCGCGGTGCGTTGCCAGTAACGTATCATTTTGGCAGCGGCACGCCGACGGTCCGAATGAAGCTCCAGTTCAACTGGGAGATGAAAAAGATCTATGACGTCATTGCCAAAATGAAAGGCTCGGAGCTGCCTGATCAATGGATCATTCGAGGCAATCATCACGACGCGTGGGTCAACGGAGCCGACGACCCGATCAGCGGCCTCGTTGCGGAAATGGAAGAAGCTCGGGCGATCGGCGAGCTTGTGAAAAGTGGCTGGAAGCCAAAGCGTACTATTGTCTATGCCGCATGGGATGCAGAGGAGCAAGGGCTGATCGGTTCGACAGAATGGGTTGAAACACACGCTGACGAGCTGCGCCAAAAAGCCGCCGTTTATATCAACACCGACTCGAACGGCCGGGGCTTTTTGGGAATGGGCGGTTCGCACACGCTTGAGAAGTTCATTAATGAGGTTGGCCGCGAAATACCCGATCCGCAGACCAGCATGTCTGTGTGGGAACGCTCGCGTGCGCAGCAGATCGTAAACGGCTCACCCGTTCAGCGTCTTGAGTTAACAAACCGTCCGGATCTGCGGATCGGTGCATTGGGTTCCGGTTCCGATTACACGCCGTTTTTGCAGCATTTAGGGATCGCTTCGCTGAACATTGGATTTGGCGGGGAAGACGGCAGCGGGACTTACCATTCGATCTACGATTCCTATTCACACTATTTCAAGTTCAGCGATCCGGGCTTCAAATATGGTATCGCCTTATCTAAAGTCTGTGGGCACAGTGTTTTACGGCTGGCAAATGCTGACGTTCTCCCGTTCGATTTTGCGAATTTCGCTGACACCGTCGGCGTTTATGTGAATGAGGTAACCCGCCTCGCCGACTCATTGCGTGAAGACGCCAAGACAGCTAACCAAATGATAACGAGCGGGATGTGGCGAGCGGTCCAGGACCCGACCGACAAACTTTCAACTCCGAAGCTTAAATCCGAGGTTCCGAATATCAATTTCGAACCGCTAAAAAACGCACTCGCGAAATTGAAAAATAGTGCCGCCGAATATCAAAAGGCAGCGGCCGGGAAACAACTCTCCGCATCTGAACGCAAAACGCTCGACGACATTCTCTACAAAAGCGAACGCCTCTTAACCCGCAGCGAAGGCCTGCCCCGGCGCGACTGGTTCCGGCATCAGATCTACGCTCCGGGTTTCTACACCGGCTACGGCGTAAAAACTCTGCCCGGAGTTCGCGAAGCTCTCGAGCAGCGAGACTGGACCGAAGCTCAGGAGCAGATCCTCATCGTCAGCCGCACGATCGAAGGTTTTTCGGCTCAGATCGACCGTGCAGCAAAGGTATATTGATAGCAAAATGTCACCAATACTGATCACAAACGACGGGGCGATCCGAATCATCACGCTTAATCGGCCCGAGAAGCGCAATGCCTTGAATGATGAGCTGATCGCGGCGTTGAAGGCTGCTCTGCGTGAAGCGGACGTCGACGAGAGCGTGAAATGTATCGTCATTCGTGGCGCCGGCAAGGATTTTTGCTCGGGAGCGGATCTTTCGGCATTGCAAAAAATCGCAAATGCATCGCACGAAGAGAACCTCGAAGACGCCCGCTCGCTAGGTGAGTTGTACAAACTCATTCGGCGTGTTCGTCAGCCTGTGATAGCGGCGGTTCGAGGTCGTGCTCTGGCGGGTGGTTTCGGACTTGCTCTGGCATGCGATCTTGTCTTCGCTCACGATGACGCGAGATTCGGTTTTCCCGAGGTCAAGATCGGATTCGTTCCCGCGATGGTTGCCGCGATACTTCGGCGGAATATGTCGGAGAAAGACGCCTTCGCGACTCTAACCTTCGGATACGAGATCAGCGCAAACGAACTTCGCGACCGAGGTATTATCGAAGGTACCGTTCATGACGAGGACTTCGACGCAGAGATAATTGCAATAGCCAAACAGTACGAAAAACTATCAGCTTCCGCCGTTCAGATGACGAAGCGACTACTCTATGACATCGACAGTGTAACCTTCGACGAGGCGATCGAACACGGGGCTCAAGGCAATGCAACTGCTCGGATGACTGAGGATTGCCAGAAGGGAATTGCTACGTTTCTAGAGAAGTAACGTCTATCGCATTTAGAATCATTTTGGAGAGACTGGACAACCTTGCGAAGTATTCAAGCGTATCGCCGTTTAGTTGATCAAGACACGTATCTAGATCTTGTGAACATTGGCGAAGGCAAGTCATCCGTTTCATGTCCAATTTTCCTTCACGTTCGATGAAGACGGTAATACACCCAGCCGAAAATGTATCAATCGAAACCAGATCTGGCCTGTCGGGTTTGGAAGCTCCCAGTGGGAACGGGACACTCTTCCACAAATCCCATTCCCGTTTGATTTCATCAAGCATCGTGTCAGGCCTCAACGATCTCAACTTTCGTCTCGATCAACGATTTCGGTATCAACGCTGGAAAATAAGCCATTATCTCCTCGACCTTCGGGCGACCACCTGCAAAACCAGTTACTGATGGTGGACCCGTAAGGATCAACGGGGCGATCTCTTTTGTAAATCTTTCGACATCTGCCTTGTTCTGGCCGCGAACTCCGATTCGGAATTGGACTTCGGGGATGTCGCTGGCAGGCTCGCCTGAGAGGTGGCCGTGGGTGGCGTTTACGCCGACGAATTCGGTTAGGATCGTGTCGAATTTTAGGCCGAGGTTGTCGAGCCGTTCGCGGAGGATGCGGTCTGCGGCCTTAGCTTTCTTGTTCGCGTCGGGCCAGGAATAGACTAGTGTGCCGACGGATTTCCAGCCGCCGGTGTAGGCGATGGAGACTTTGTAGAAGTCGGTTTTCGGGTGGCCGGTGATTCCATAGACCTTGACGCGGTTATCACCTACGGCTGCTAGCTGGATCGAGGCAAAATCGGCTACGACATCCGGTGTGATGTATGAATGCGGATCGCCCATTTCGTATAAGAGCTGCTCTTTGACGGACTGAATGTTGACGCGGCCGCCGGTTCCTTCGTGTTTGGTCACGACGAATTCGCCGTTTGGCGAGGCCTCGATGATCGGGAAGCCAATGTTTGCCATGTCGGGGATGTTTTGCCAGTCGTACTGGCAATTGCCGCCGCTCGATTGGGCGCCGCATTCGATGATGTGCCCGGCGATCGTTCCGGCTGAGATCTTGTCCCAGTCGTCGAAACTCCAGCCGAATTCATGCACCAGTGGAGCGAGCGTCAAACCTGTGTCGGTCAGCCGTCCGCCGACGATGATATTGGCACCTTTGCCCAAAGCCTCAACGAGCGGAGCGGATCCGAGATAGACGTTGGCGGACTGGACCTTATCGCGGATCGATGCGAGCGGCGTACCGTCGTCCATAGAATCGATCTTAATACCATCGGCAAGCCAGTCGTCGAGTTTGTCGAGCACGTCGTCGCCAGTAACTATTCCGATCTTTACTTTGCCCTGCAGGCCGAGACCGGCGGCAGTTTCACGGATCGCTTCCGCGCAGCCCGGAACATTTACGCCGCCGGCGTTCGACAGGACCTTAATGTTCTTTTCGACGCAATCCGGCAAGATCTCGCCGAGCAGTGAGACAAAATCCCGGGCGTAGCCAGCTTCCGGGTTGCGAGAACGCTGTTTTTGCAGGATCGACATCGTGACCTCGGCCAGATAATCGAGCATTAGATAATCGATCGGCCCTTTTCGCACCTGATCGACCGGAGCCGTTAGAAGGTCTCCCCAAAATCCCTGTCCGCCTGCGACGCGTATCTTATCTTTCATGGTTAGTGTTCGTAAAAAATAATAATACCGCTTCGAACCAAAAGGAACGAAGCGGTATATTGCAAAATCTTATTCGGTTATAACTTACGGCCTGCGCGATGGGCTTCCAACGATCGCTCTCTTGCTCTTGCGATAGACCCATTTTGTGCCATTCGCAGTTTTAACAGCCACCCAGGTGCCGCCTTTCCACGATTTTTTGGCGACCCATTTGCTACCGTTCCAAACCTTGCCGCCGGTTTCAAAGCCGACGCGGTAGCCTCTTTTAACACCGTATTTTGATTTGTTGTAAACCTTTTTCGTCGTCTTCTGGACCTTGTCGCCCATCTTGCCCATCATCGTGTCTTGGGCGTGGGTCGAAACAGCACCGCCAATAAACGTGATCGTCATGACGAACGCAAAGGCCATGAGTATAGATTTGATTTTATTCATAGAAATCTCCCCTTTTGATATCAATGTCATTATAACACGCTAATATAATTGCATTTAGGAACGG
Organism: Acidobacteriota bacterium; assembly: GCA_016703965.1. NCBI lineage: Bacteria > Pseudomonadati > Acidobacteriota > Acidobacteriota bacterium. Next base: position 908,791 of record JADJBB010000025.1, on the reverse strand, counting down.
AGCGTTATGTGCGGTTGCGTACTAAACTGTACGGACGTTGGCATTGATGTACTTTACAATATCTTCAGTCGAGGTTCCCGGCAGGAATACTTCGGAGACGCCGTTAGCTTTGAGCGTAACGATGTCTTCTTGTGGAACGATGCCGCCGACCAGTACAAGCGTGTCGTCCATACCGTTTTCCCTGAGCAGATTGACGATCCGCGGGCATAACGTGTTGTGCGCACCGCTGAGGATCGAGATGCCGACGGCGTCGACGTCTTCCTGCAAAGCGGCGGACGCGATCATTTCCGGAGTTTGACGCAAACCGGTGTAGATCACTTCCATTCCGGCGTCACGCAGGGCACGGGCGATGACTTTCGCACCGCGATCGTGGCCGTCGAGGCCGGGTTTGGCGACCAAAACTCTGATCTTTCTTTCACTCATACTTGGAATCAGTATATTAACGAGCGATGCGTCCGAGCAAACCGCCGCGTTTGATATATGGCTTCATTTGAGCCCATGTGTAAGAAAACACGCCTGCCGGTTCGATCGCCTGTATAACGTGCGGGAAGCCGTAGCTGTAATTGAACATCACACCGTCTTTGGAAACTGAGTAGCCTTCGAGATTCGCGGCCTTAAAGTCCGCGTTCTCAAAAAGCCGTTCCGGATTCGGCTCCTGCCAATCAGGCTCTTTCTTGATCTCGATGATCGATGCCGCGATCTCTTCCTTTTGGCCTTTCTTGATCATAGCGATCAGGCCGGGAATATTGGTAAAAACAGCGGATGGTTTCGCGACAATGCCGGTCTTGGCATCGACAACGACGGTTCGGGTCATGCTTGAGGGATACGCAGCAGTGCCTTCCATTGAGTGCGATACGCAGATCACGCCGTTATCGTTATATAGGACCTCAAAATCAGAAGCCTCGAGCCACTGATACTCGGACATCTCTTCCTTAATACTGATGCCGAGAACGCTGAGTGGGCTGATCGCCTTTTCGATCTTTCTCGAAAGTGCGGGCGTCGATGCTTTTACGACGGGAAATTCGATGGTGAACGTTTTCTTGAACATCCGGGGTTTTGGACGTTTGTAGGTGACCGTTTTCTTAGTGATGGTTACGTGCTGGCCGAACGCGAGCGTCGAAAAAGCGGCGATGCAGATTGCCGAAAGTAATAGTTTAATTCTCATAGGTTTTAACCAGGTCCATATTCGGCGAGCCGAAAATGCATTTCAACTTTTTACCAATTCCGGCCTGTCTTTTCATCGCCTGAAACATCTCGAACCAACCGTGCGTGTTTATCCAAAGCGGATTGTAGCTTCGTATCGGTGTGATTATTCCATATCGCGGTTCTTCGGTTTCCGAAATAAATGAACCAAACATTCTGTCCCAAATGATCAGCACGCCTGCGTAATTCTTATCCAAATACGGATTGTTCACCCCGTGATGGACGCGATGATGCGAGGGTGTGTTAAAGATATATTCGAACGGCCGACCCATCGTTTTGATGAATCTTGTATGGATCCAGAACTGGTAGATCAGGTTAAAACCGTGCATCACGGCAAACATCCACGGAGCAAACCCAAGAAGCATGACGGTCGCGTAAAAGATCCAATGCAGCGTACCGCTGAACCAGCTCTGACGCACCGCGACGCTCAAATTGTAGTGCTCGCTCGAATGATGGACAACGTGGAAATTCCAAAACAGCCTCATTTCGTGGCTGACCCGATGGAAAATGTAGTATGCCAGATCATCGACAAAGAACAACGCCACCCACGTCCACCAGGCATCGGCGGGAAACTTGTAAGGAGCGATGTCGTAAAAGAACAGATAGACCCCGCCGGTCAGTAGCCCAAACAAAGCGCCCCAGACAACGCTCATAAAACCAAGAAAGATATTACCCCACGTATCTTTCCGATCAGCGTATTCGTCCGATCCTTTCCGATACGCCCACCACGCCTCGAATGCGATCATGAGGGCGAAGAATGGAATAGCAATGACGGTAGGACGAAGCATCAATTCCAACGATAGTTCTTCACAAGGTTTGCATCAAGAGGGAACGCCAAAATTCATTGCAAAAACCCGAGCCTCAGCAAGGGCGAATCATTTAACTGGGACGATTCGCCCTTGCTGACGCGCGGGCTTTTGCACCATAATCCAAGAATGAAAAAAACCCTGAAGATCGTTGTTGGTTTGCTTGCTCTCGGATTTATCGTTTTGCAGTTTTTCCGCATCGATAAGGCCAATCCGCCGGTAGTTCAGGGTGAGACTCTTGAGGCCGCAGTCGCCGTTCCCGCGGATATCTCGCAGATACTCGGACGCTCGTGCAACGATTGCCACACGAACACAACCATCTATCCGTGGTACGCGAACATTCAGCCATCAGGCTGGTTCCTCAAGGATCACATCGACGATGGCCGTCGGCATCTAAATTTCAGTGTTTTCAATACCTACGCGCCGACCAAAAAGACCAAAAAACTCGAAGAGATCTGCGAACAGGTCGAATCCAAGGAAATGCCTCTCCCGTCATACCTCTGGATCCACAGCGAATCCAAACTGAGCGAAAGCGACGCAAAAGCGCTCTGCGACTGGACGAAGGATGCCGGAGCCAAGCTTGAAGTTAAATAGCCAGTTTGGTCAAAGAAAAAATTATCGAAAACCATTCGACCAATCTCGCAAATACCTCTACCAAACTGCCTGTTCTAAACCGGCAAACGAGAAACTAGTTAGACCAAAACCACAGTTTTACGACAGAACTGCCCAGAAAAAGGGAGTTTTTCTTAAAGTGTGAAACGATTCACACTTTCTATGGTAACACTTGCGGTGCAGGCATTATTTCAAAATTGGGGGCGCTTATTTTTTGCGTTTTTTAGAGTCCGTCCGGTTGTGGCGAATGACCGCATTTGGGCTCAAGAACGTTTATTCGTAGAATATTCGTTATGCCTATCCTGCCGATTGTTCATTATCCGGAGCCAGTCTTATTGACGGTTGGAAAGCCTGTGGATGTCTTTGATGCGGAACTGGAGCGTCTGGTCGCGGATATGTTCGTAACGATGGAGGATGCTCGAGCGGTCGGGCTGGCAGCTCCGCAGGTTGGGGTTGGGCGGCGGTTGTTTGTGATGGACACGCCGGAGGACGAGGACAACGAACGCCAGCGGCATGTATTGATAAACCCGGAAATAATCCACGTCGAAGGCGAACAGGTCGGCGACGAAGGCTGTTTGTCGTTCCCGGGGCTTTATCAGGTCGTCAAGCGGGAAATGCGTGTCATCGCACGGGCGCAAAATATTAAAGGTGAGCAGATAGAAATAGATGTGAAAGATCTGGCCGCAAGGTGTATACTTCACGAAAATGATCATTGCGACGGAATTGTTTTTCTCGACCGAATGACGCCACTAAAGAGCCAGTTCGCCAAGCGCAAGATCAAAACACTACAAAAAACAGGGAAGTGGAACTGATTTGACTATCGAAGACACCAAATTGACTGCGGAGATTGGTTCGAGCGGAGAGCTGAATAAATACCTGGGTGAAGGCTGGGTGTTGATCCTGAGTTACGTAAAACATGAAAGCGATACCCAGAAGCCGCGGTTTGTGGTCGCATGGCAGCAGGCCGGGCCGGCGATCTTCCCCGAAATGCTTGATGAATGGGAGCAGCGGGAGATCATGCGTCAGCGGAATCGCTGAGCCCTCGCGGAGATAGGTGATATCGATTTACCTTTTTCTCGGCGTCCATTAGAATAGTGAAAAATAAAAACGTTTCCGGCTAGTCATTATGCCCCGACCTAGCCATGAACTTTAAGTGGATCAATAGAGTGCCAAGTAGGAGGAGAAGACGATGCTAAAAACTGTCATTCTTGTATTCATCTTGGCGACCGCCGTTCTGCAAGCAGCGGCTCAGACAACTATTTTCAACATCCCTTCGGCGGATACGCAGAGCCGCGGTTCGTGGGGACTCGAAGCTGACTTTATTACAAAGCCGGTCTCTTATCGAGACGGCGGCTTTCAAACGTACGGCTACAGAGTCTCGTACGGACTCGGGAACCGGACCGAAGTTGGAACGAATTTTTATTTGACCAAGGGTCTCGGCGACTCCACGGGGCAAGTTGAATTCAGCCTTAAACAGAACATTTATCGCAACGAAAAGCTCGGTGTTAGCGTTTCTGGCGGGACGGTCGTCTTTGTTCCCGTTCGGCAAACAAATGGCGATAAAACCGCGATCATGGTTTACGGCAACGCCAGCAAGATCATTGAACCGCTCAACGGACTGACAGTCACCGGCGGCGTTTACCATGTGTTCCGCGGGAATGATTTTGGTACCAGAACAGGCGTGATGGCGGCGGCGGTTCAGCCGATCGCAAAGAAATTCAGCTTCGTGGCTGATTGGTATTCAGGGCAGAACCGATTAGGCTACTCTTCCGCCGGGATCAATTATCAGATATCAACGCGGCAGTACATTTTGTCGGGCTACAGTTTTGGCAACTCAGGCAGAGGCAACAATGCTTTTGCAGCTTATTACGGTTACACGTTTTAGTATTATGCAAGCACAAAGAACATTGGACGAATTCAGAAACGAACCATTTACAGATTTTTCAAAGGCAGAAAATGCCGACGCGATGCGAGCGGCTCTCGCTAAGGTTAAGAGCGAGCTTGGCCGTGAATATCCTATCGTGATCAACGGCGAAAAGATCGCACTTGAACATAAGTTTAAGAGCATTAGCCCGTCAAATACTTCGGAAGTCGTCGGCGTTTTTTCGGAAGGCGATTCGGATACTTCTTTGGTCGAGAAAGCTATTGATGCGGCGACCGCGGCGTTCACAACGTGGCGAAATGTCGATCCGGCGGCTCGTGCCGAGTATCTATTTAAGGTCGCCGACATCATGCGACAGCGAAAGCACGAGCTTTCGGCTTGGATGGTTTATGAGGTATCGAAGACATGGGCCGAGGCCGACGGAGACACCGCTGAAGCGATCGATTTTTGTGAATTCTATGGCCGCGAAATGCTCAAATGGGCAGCGGAGCAGCCTATCACGCCGTATCCGGGCGAAAGAAATATCTTTGAGTACATCCCGCTCGGCGTCGGAGCTGTGATCCCGCCGTGGAACTTTCCACTCGCGATCATGGCGGGGATGACTCTGGCCGCAGTTGTATCTGGAAATACCGTGGTTCTCAAGCCTTCGTCCGATTCGCCGACGATCGCGGCAAAGTTCATGGAGATAGTAGAAGAAGTCGGTTTGCCCGCCGGCGTGGTCAACTACATCAGCGGAAGTGCCGCCACGGGCGAAGCTATGGTGACGAGCCCTAAGACGCGTTTTATTTCGTTCACAGGATCGAAGGGCGTCGGCCTTCATATTAATGAGGAGGCTGCTAAGACTAGGCCCGGCCAGATATGGATCAAACGTGTTATCGCTGAAATGGGCGGCAAGGACGCGATCGTGGTTGCCGATGATGCCGATCTTGATTCGGCAGCGACGGGTATCGTACAGGCAGCGTTCGGGTTCCAGGGACAGAAATGCTCGGCTTGTTCGCGGCTTATAGTCGACGAAAAGGTCCACGACGAGTTGGTTGAAAAAATCGTCGCTCTGACAAAGAAACTGAAGATCGGGCAGCCAACCGAAGGCGATACGAATGTCTCGGCGGTGATCAATAAGCGCTCATTCGACAATACGCTTGGTTATATCGAGAAAGCGATTGCCGAGGGTGGAACGGTTTTGACAGGCGGGAAAGGCGACGATTCGACTGGTTATTATATTGAGCCGACGATCGTTGATGATGTTGCCGCGGGCTCTACACTTGAGCAGGAAGAGGTTTTCGCACCGGTTTTGGCGGTGATCAAGGCACGCGATTACGACCACGCGATCGAAATTGCAAATGACACAGAATTCGGGCTTACTGGTGCGGTATATTCTGCATCTCAGGAACGGTTGGATCAAGCACGGCGCGATTTTCACGTGGGTAATCTTTACCTAAATCGAAAATGCACCGGAGCTTTGGTCGGTGTTCATCCGTTCGGTGGTTTCAATATGAGCGGAACTGACTCGAAGGCCGGTGGACGAGAATATTTGCTTCAGTTCATGCAGGGCAAATCGATCGCTCAAAAGATATAATTCATTGCAGAATATTGGCCTAACCATATGAAGAAAGCTTTTACAGAGATCTTCGCTCTTGCGATGGTTCTTTCGTTGTCAGGTACAACTATCCTGGCTCAAAAAAAAACGCCCGCGGCACAAAAAACGGTAAAGCCTATTGTTTTCGCGGTCTTGAACGACGGTAGTACGCTTGAGCCGATCGCTTATATAAACAAGACTAAATTTGAACAGCCCGTCGACGGTGGTGCTGCACAGAACTTGCTTGCCCCATTCCACAGGGACTATTACAAAAAAGGAACGGTGTATACACTGATCTTTGGCGGATCAACCGCGGGAACTGCTACGGTCAAGAGTGCGGATAGCAAATCTGAATGCGGCAAGAATCTCGCTACATCAACCACTAAGGCGACGAAAACTCCGCTCAAAGGATTGGTAATGGCCCTTGCCACCAATGCTCCGGTAAAATCAAAGACCAGTTTTCGTCGTAAGCCTACCTCTGCTGAAAAAGAAGAGGCGGACGGACTCGCGCGCGCTGAGTTTGCAAAGCAGAAACTTTCGCCGAAGGCGTTGAGATTTCAGAATCTGACGGCACTTGATCTCGAAAATGACGGAAGGCCCGAGTTGGTTGGTTCATATTGGGTCGAGATCGACAAGCTGACTCGCGGCCTGCTGTTTTTTATTGCAGGCAAAGGCAATAACGGCAAATATTCTATTGGATACAGTGAATACCGAAGTATCGATCAGGAAAATGTTATGAGCGGCGAGATCAAAGCCGTTGACGATGGCATATACAACGAGTTGCTGCTTGATGTATTTGATACGGATAGCGATGGCACAAGCGAGGTTTTTACGTACGTTCAATCGTTCGAGGGGGCAGGGTTCAATATTTACCGCCGGAATGGAAGCAAATGGATGAAGGCGTTCGAAGGATCGAACTACCATTGTGGCTATTAGCTTCTAAGGCGTGGATGACTCCGCAGCTATTTATGAACGGCATGTTAAATATGCCGTTCTTTCTATTTCTGAGCCTACATAAATCGATCTCAGTAAGCTAAAATTCAGATTGAAGCAGTTTTCAATGATCTAAGAGGTTTGTGCATGAAGAAATTCCGGAATACGGCTTTGTCTATTACGACAGCGATCGTTCTTGCAGCTATCGTGTCTGCTCAGGTACCCACGCAGTTTCCGGTCAAGCGGATCGAATCCGCCGTGACATGGAAACGGGACGGCTGGAATGCGTTAGAAAAAGCGAAAAAAGAGAAGCTGAGGAAAGGAAAAGCCAAGAACGTCATCCTCTTTATCGGGGATGGCATGGGTGTCTCCACGCTCACGGCTTCAAGGATATTTGAGGGGCAAATGCGCGGAGAGAGCGGTGAAGAGAACCGTCTGAGCTTTGAGGAGTTTCCGTTTTCAGCTCTTTCCAAAACCTACGGTACGAATCAACAAACCTCAGACTCTGCTCCGACAATGAGCGCCATAGTTTCGGGCGTCAAAACCGATGAAGGCGTTATTTCGGTCAATCAGAATGTTCAGCACAGCAACTACACGACGGTTGCCGGAAATGAGACCAAGACAATGCTTGAGTACGCCGAGGAGGCGGGAAAGTCGACCGGCGTCGTGTCAACAGCAAGGCTCACCCATGCAACTCCGGCGGCCTGTTACGCACATACTGCTGACCGTGATTGGGAATCCGATGCTGATATTTTTTCAAGAAGAAAGGACGCCTATGACGCTAAATTTCCCGATATAGCGAGGCAGATGCTCGAATTCAAGTTTGGCGATGGACTGGATGTGGCTCTCGGCGGCGGGCGTTCGAAATACTTGCCGAAAGAGACGGTCGATCCAGAATATCCGAACCGCAAAGGAGAACGTCTCGACGGACGCGATCTGACCAAGGAATGGACGACAAAGTACAAGGATTCTGCATTCGTATGGAACAAGCAGCAGTTCGATTCGATCGATGCAAAGAAGACGAAACATTTGCTTGGCCTTTTTGAGCCTTCGCATATGAAGTACGAACTTGATCGTCAGAAGGATGTTTCCGAAGAGCCATCGCTTTCGGAAATGACCTCCAAAGCGATCGATGTGCTTTCGAATAATAAAAAAGGTTACTTTCTGATGGTCGAAGGCGGCCGTATCGATCATGCTCATCATGATGGCAACGCAAGGCGGGCTCTGCGGGACACTGTAGCTCTTTCTGACGCGGTGCGAATGGCGGCCGGGAAGGTAAACCTGGATGAAACGCTGATCATCGTCACCGCCGATCACAGCCACACGATGTTCATCCAGGGCTATCCTATCCGAGGTAACAATATTCTTGGTCTGGTGCGTGAGGTTGATAACGACGGCAAACTCGCGGACAAAGATTCGCTAGACCGAGATAAAAAGCCGTATACCACGCTCGGATACGCCAATGGCCCTGGGGCCCGAGGAGCTGACCGACCTATATTAACTAATGAAACTGTGCTGAAGCCGGACTACAAACAGGAAGCGAACATTCCGATGTCCGCTGAAACTCACGGGGGAGAGGATGTCGCAATATTTGCTATCGGCGTTAACGCACATCTGATACGCGGTTCGATGGAAGAGAACTGGATCTTCTACGTTATGGCCGATGCGATGAGACTCGGACGCAAATGAGAATAGTTTTTATGGGAACGCCCCAAGCGGCGGTGCCTTCGCTCGCAAGATGTCTTGAGGACGGCCACGAGGTCGTTGCGGTATACACTC
>JADJBB010000024.1 GCA_016703965.1 Acidobacteriota bacterium | reverse complement strand
CGCGTTGCCATATCCGAGGCATTGTTAATTCCTGCAATATCCTCAGCCGCTGTTACAAAAACACGAGATTCAGATGGACGTCCAAGCGTTGAGAAGTTTCCTTCACCAGGGATTACTCTTGCTAATGTAGATGGTACAGGATTCGTTACCGCATTTCCCGGTACAACCGAAGGCAAAGATGATGCCCTGCCAAACACGCCGGTGACGACACCGGGAGCCATGAGCGCGGCTGTGCTGCCGGCTGATCCGTAACTTGCTTCCCTCGGATTAGCATAAGGAAAAATCATCGGCACGGCAAAAGGGTTAGAGCCTCTGAAATAGAAGCGTAGCTGATTTCCGTTCAGGGGCTCGTCGCTCAAACGTTTTTCCATCGACTCTGTTACCTATTGTCCAGCCATTGGGGGTAACGTCCATGTGGTGAGCTACACCTCGTATTCTGGTGGTGGTCGAAATATCGTAAGTCAATTCCTTAAACCCCGGTCGGGGCTTGCCGGGAAAATCCTTACTTGATTTCCGGCACTGTTGATATACACTTTCCCGCTTGCAAAGCCTGTCTCTTAAACCATCGGGATCGGTAAATATCAACGGGCTGTTCAAGACATAAGCGTAGCGATTAAAAAGTCTGTGGATTATTGACCCCGATTTGCTGGAAGTGAGCAGTGGATCAACGGCTGTGAAGCGACCGTACCGATTTTCGTACATTCTTGGCTTGAGCAAAGTCTAGGCCGGTTTCATTGTCCTTTTCGTAGCCGGTTATGAACGCGCAATTCGAGATTTCCGTGCGATGCATTGCGGCTTGATGTGTTTTCAAAGAGCTAAAGGCGGCTAAAGAAAAAGCGGCTTTCGTGCCAAGTTTTTATTATAACTCGACAGGGCTTTTTAACCTATTTGTTTGAGGTTTGCCGGAGATTTTCAGTTGCTTTGCCCACCGCTTTTTTATGTCCGAGATCTCGACCTGGGTGTAGATCTGGGTCGTGTCGAGGCTGGAGTGTCCGAGCAGTTTTTGGATGTGGCGGAGGCTCGCTCCGTGGCGGAGAAGATGCGTCGCGTAGGCGTGCCGGAAGGTGTGGACCGTCGCGTTGATCATGGCCGCTTCCGAAGCGTTCTTTACGATGCTCCATATCTGCGGATACGAGAGGCGCCTGCCCGTAACGGAAAGGAACAAAGCTGTCGGATTCGTGACCGGTCTTTTCTTCCGGCTTCGGCCTTTTCCCCAGTAGGCTCCGCTCATCAGTTCGACGCGGATGTGGCGATATATCTCTCGATCCATCGGGCTGCGTTTTCGGTCAGGGGAACGATGCGTTCTCTCTTTCCTTTGCCTTCGCGGATACGCAAGGTCCTGCCGTCGAAGTCGCGCATATTCAAGCGGTAAAGCTCTCCGTGACGGATGCCGCAGGCGTATAGGGTTTCGAGTATGGAGCGATCGCGAACGCCGATCGCTTTGTCGGTGTCGCATTGCTCGATGATCTTCGATATTTCGGCTTCGGTCGGGACGTGCGGCAATGTGTGTCCGGCTTTGGGAAGATCGAAGGTCTCGGCGATGTTCGCAAGCACTTTATTCGATGTGTAAAGCCATTGGAAAAAGCGTCTGATCCTCGACACGGTTTGTCTTAAGGATGATGCCTTCTGGTCGGTGTATTTCTTGAGGTGAACAAGGTACGAGTTCAGGTGCGTTTCCTCGGCCTCGTTCCAGCGCTTTATCAGCCAGGCTTCCTGCAGGTAAAGCTGCAAGTTATTCAGCACTCTCTCGCTCGATCTTCGGAGGTCCTTCGAGTAGCCTTTGGCTTCGAGTTCCGAGAGGTATTTTTCGATCTCTTTGTTCACATTCGATGGCGTTTTGTATACAGAAGTGACAGCGTAAGACCTTTAACGAGAAGCTTTACGCAATAAGTTGCGGTTTGTAACTTTGGTGACAATGCGTAACCCGTGCTGCTGCCTCATTTAGTCCGATTACAAACGGTGGATCTTGGTCTATCCTGTCGTACAGGCTGGGAGCCGTTTCGCACATTTTTCAGACCCGCGTTTTTGGCGCTCTTTTACCGTTATCGACCGCTTTTTCTCTGGGATGACAGCGGCTGATGACCTCAGCCAGATCGCCCAGTTCGACGTGCGTGTAGATCTCGGTTGACGACAGGCGGCGGTGTCCGAGAAGCTTCTGTATCTGCCGTATGTCAGCCCCTGCCCTTGAGCAGATGGGTGGCACATGAATGCCCCTCATCGTGTGCGGCGTGACGTTCTTTTTATGTTGGCGTTCTTCGTCCATTTGCGGACGATCCGGCGTATGTCGTCCACGTCCAGCGGCCCGCCCGAACGCGACGAGACGAACAAGCGGATCTGTCCCGGCTGGGATGCAAAAGCGGTACGCGCCTGTTCGAGATAGAGCTTCAAGGCTGTCTGCGACGATTGAGTGAGCGGCACCAGCCGCGTCTCATTTCCTTTGCCGTGCTCGATCCGAAGCGTACCCGTCTGCATCTCCACATCGTAGATCGTAAGGCTCACAAGCTCCGCTCTCCTGATGCCGGTTGCGTACATCACCTCCAGAATGGAGCGGTCGCGAATGTCTCTCGCTTTCTCTATCGGGATGCTCTCGATCAGCCGCTTCGCTTCGGCGGGGGTGAGGATATTTCGCGGAGCATCTTCGGCTGCTTCGGCATCTGGATCGAAGCGGACGGGTTGTGAACGATCACGCCTTCCTGCCACAGCCAGAGAAAGAACCGCTTCATCGCCGCCAGTTTGTTGGCCTGTGCTCCGGCAGAAAGTCTCTGCTTTTTTCGTCCGGTTTTTTCGTCTTCGGTTTCGAGGCGGTAAAGTGAGATCTGATACTGCGAAAGATGCGGCCGTCACGTCGGCGATGGAGTTCAAGGCGGTGTTTTCCGTCAGCCAATCGAGAAAGATCCCAGCGTCCCGACTGTAGTTTACAAGCGTCGCCGGCGAGTAGTTTACAGCCATCAGATATTCGATAAAGCGGCCTCTTAGAAGCTCCAGTTTTTGCTTTTGATTCTCCGTCCACATCTCGCGCCAATGCCTCCTTACTCAACAATCAACTGTTAGAAAAGCAGATGATCGATGAGTGTTTTTCTTTAGCCGCATTCAGTGGGAGTTGCTCCAACACGACCTTTGCTTTTATTTTTCCCCTTTAAAGCTTCTCCACTGACCACAAGGTCGGCTTAAGTTTCTTTTCTGTCTGCAATTAACCTTGTGATTCGACCACCACAAGGTACCCTCAAGGTCGCCTTTTTTACCACAAGGTCCACAAGGTTTGCTGTCGGGCGTCCGGCTTTTTTCTTTAGCCGCTTCGTCTTCTTTTCAACGTCACCATCAGGCCGCCCCGAGTTCACCCGATAGCCGTGCGAACGAGCGAAGCGGTCTGCGAGGAACGAGCGCCCGCGGAGCGAGAGAGCCGGAGCGGACGGCGTACGATAATGAGCTTTTTATGTCCGTAGTGTTTTTTACGAAGGACATAAAAAGGATTATCGGATGACGGCAGCGACCGGGAGCGAAGGCATCCGAAGCGAACAACGGCGGGCGTTACTTACACGCACCTTCACCGCTTGGCCTATCGACTCGCCGCTTTCTCTTTAGCCGCGTCCTTTAGTCGCGTTTTCAACTCGTCAACTCCGGTCAGTCCGCGCAGGCTTTGCACCTCGCTCTCCGCATCGCTCGCCAACTGGTACACGCTCGGCTTTCCGTTCACCGCCTGGATCGCCCAGAGATATTCCATCTCGACCAGCTTCTGGCAATACATCCTCACCTGCCAGTCGCTCCATGCGGTCGTCTCGCGTATCTCCCGGCGTGTAAGTTGGACATCGCAAGCCTTGATCTTTAGTTCTTCCGCTCGTCTCTTACACGCTTCTCTTATCGCCTCGAACATTCCACGCACGGGCGGCGCCAGCTCGTCCATTGCCTTGCCGAGGATCTCCTCGGCCAGCTCGTTCGCGAGTGCAATATCGGACAGCTCGACCTCGACATATTCGATCTCGATCTCGCCGCGTTTCGCGGTTTTGATCTCTCTTTGATATTGGTGAAGAAGTGCTATCGAGTTGATAAGCGAGAGATACTTTCTTTGCTCTCGGCGGTGGATGAGTCTTTCGCTGGGGTAGGTCAGATGTTCGACAAAAGGGTTGACGACGGCCAGCGGTTTGAGCATTCTTTGGGCGTGGTGATGCAGCCGTTTGATCTCTTCCGATTCCGCCTTTTCCAGCACTCCCGAAAGACTGTGCTGATGCCGCTGCTGTGAAAGAATGATCCGCGTCTGCTCGATCGATTCGTTCATCGAAAGCTGCACAAAGCGGCTGCGGGTCTCCTCGTCGAACGCTTCGGCTGAGGTCGTCGTTATCACGATCACAACGGGTCCAAAGACTTCGTAATGTTCCGTCGAAAGTTTCCCGGTCGCCGGGTCCGTCCGGGTCGCCGCGATCGAAAGCCTCTGATCCGAGGCAAGCGTCCTAAGTGAGTAGACGGCCTGCATCGCTCCTTCGTCCTCGGCGATCACCAGCATCTTTCTTTGCAATGAATAAGGGTCTTTGTAGAAAAGAGCCTGGCCGGTCAGCCTCGTAACCCTGACAAGCTCCTCCGGCGGCACAAACGCACAGAGAGCGTCCTGCAATGCCGATTTGCCAGCACCCGAACGGGCGACGATAAGCAGGGCAAGCGGTTCCGTCAGTTTCCGGCTGATCGACCCCAGGTAAGCCGTCAACACCGTCGAGCGTTCGCCCACCAGACCGCACCGCCGGAAGTCCTCCACTATTCGCTCACACAGCTTTTCGTCTTTCAGGAAAGCTATCGCCTCCCCTTCTCGGCCTCGGTCATCGCCGCCGTCGATTCCGCTTCATTGGTCGAGGTCTTTCGCATCGACAGCCTTTCGGCTTCGAGCGTTTCGATCAGCGAAAGTAGATCGGCATTGATAACAGATTCGTTCACGCGGCAATGCTTGGCGGCTATCTGCGCGAAGTTCGCCCTCGCTCTTGCCTGATAAAGATCGAGCGTGTCCAGGTGAAAGAGATTCCCCACATTAAGACGCAAGTTTATTTTCAGCTTCTCAAGTCCGACGCCCGTCAGCCGCGCACTCTGTATTCCCGATTGTCGAGAACGATCTGCAATGTTCCATCGGGCAAAGGCACACTCCCTGCGGCCCGCGTTTCCGCCGTCTCTCCGTCTCCGCGTCTCTGCGGTTCAATAAGTCTTTGGACCGCCTCAAGCGTTCCGCCATTTACAACGAACTCCGATGCGTCTTTTGCCGGAAGATCGACCGTGCGGCTTTCTATGCCGATTGCCGATAGCTTCTCGGCGAACTTTAGGGCGGCTTCGCGGCCCGCATCGTCCGCGTCGAGCATTAGCACGACTCGTCTGATCCGGGATTCCTGCAGGTGCGCGAGGATCTCATCCGTCAGAGCGTTCACGCCGTAGGCACAAGTCACATTCCTGATGCCGATCGACCACAGAGCCAAAGCGTCGATCACGCTCTCGGTCAGGACGATCTCGTCCGTCTCTTTTGCTCCCGCCGGATTGAAAAGCCCTCGCCGCTTGCCCGAAAGATACAAGTGCTGCTGCTTTTCCGTGTGCCGGGCGTAAAGACCGACTGCTTGATTCGTGCCCGCGTCAACGAGCGGAAAGACCACCGAGCCGTACATCGTCTCATTGCCTTTCTCATTCAAAAGTCCAAGTGATTCGAGACTCCTACGACCGTCCGGGTTCACACGCCCGCAGTGTGCCGTCAACATAGCCCAGGCGAAAGACCCGGACCGCTTCCGGCGTGATCCCGCGACTTTGCAAATAAGCGATCGCCTTCTCATTTTCACCAGCGATTTGTGATAGTAGCTGACGGCTTTCTCCAGATATTCCAAAGCAGTGGTCTGTGGCCGGTTATCAGTGGTCAGTTGCTTATCCTCCTCGGCGTCTCGGCGTCTCTGCGGTTCAATTTCCTGCAATAAAGCAAAGGCCTCCGCAAAGCCGATCCCGTCCGCTTTCATCACAAAGCTGAACGCGTCCCCTGCCCTCGCCGCATTTGCCCAGGCAGTTCCACAAGCCTTTTCTTTCATCGACGGCAAACGACGGCTCCGTATCTTCATGAAACGGACAAAGCCCCCAAAGCTGCCGCCCTTTCTTCCGCAGCTCAACCCCGCGCGACCGAACCACATCCGCCAGGCTGATGGTTTGCTTCAATGCCAGAATGTCCTCGTTTTCGATTGCCATAGAAAAAGCTGTCAAGTATTATTTTCAGTTTTTTGAAGAAAGCGGGCTTTGCTAACATTGACGAACTAATGCTAGGTTATACTAGCAAGCAATGTCAAGCCGAAAGCAAAAGGATGGTTACAAGAGATGAGATTGAAAAAGTGGCTTTATACTGTCGCAAGGCAGGCAGACCGGCAGAAAAAGAAGCCCCGTTTTTTGGAAAGAGACTTTCGGCGGTGCGCCGCAGTAGGGGCTTACCTTCACAGCAACTAGCGGACAAGCTCGGCATCAAGCGCTCGCTGATCGATTACTACGAAACGCGATCCCCGAACCTGGCCCTGGATTTCATCGAACGCTCCGCCGCCGCTCTCGAAGTGTCGGTCGCCGAACTATTGGGAGCCAGCCCAATGCCTGACGCTCAAAGCCCGGCCGCAGTCGCAGCTCCAAAGAAAGTTCGAGCAGGTCAAGCTCCTCCCCGCGACAAGCAGATCGCCCCGTCCTCAATTCCTTGACACCGTTCTCGAAAGCAACCAGCAAAAGGCGTGAATTTGGCTCACGCCAATTTTATTTCAAGGTTTTTTCTTAAGCGCAACGGTGGATCAACATTCGACCTATCAACCACTTGGCGCGCATGCTTACCTCAATTTGATAGGGCGGCAGAAAGATCGGCAATAACTCGTCAGCGGGTGCATCGTCCTGCACAAGTTTGAAAGTGAAGGTAAGACGCACCGTTCTTGTCTTGATATCTTCGGGATTGAATATCCAAGTGTGAGTCGGCTGTTCTCTGCAAAAGCCGAATTCCTTCTACGGTCCTCACCGACGTAACCTTACCGCTCGAATCAATTTCCGCTTCAACGACAACGCTCCCGCTCGCCAAGCAGCGTGGCAACACTGATAGATGGCCAATATGCTTGAACGACCTGCCTGGCTTTCTTCGTTTTCCCGGACACTTTTATTACATCATAACGGAAAAAATCAGCAAGACAAGATGGTTCAATTTCATTTCGGTTTCTCCGTATAGATTTGTATTCCCGGCTTTCAGGAGTCAGCTTGTACAGCTTATTCGATTTGAGAAGCGAGTTTATCGCTTTATCTCGGTCTACTGCTTTCCAACCTTGATTCCAAACTTGGCTAGGCGTGTTCGTTGCCTGATCAAGATACGAGCTGACCCTATACGCTCGAAGCTCAGTCGCATATTTAGTTATGTTTTCAGCAAGATTGGATGGATGAAGATTCACATCGCTTCCCTTGAAGCTCTTCTCGAACGCCCGTCCTAAGTTTTGCCTGTCGGCCAGTATGGCTTCCTTCATCTAACCCCGGATATTTGGTGATTTTCTGTCCCTCACCAAACGTCACTACGATATGGGCGTAACTTTCCCATTCGCGTCGGTGGAAAAAGGTCGTTACCTTGCCGCTCGACGTCATTGCCAAAGGTGGTGTTTCGGCTGCAGCTCCATTTTCGACCTTCTCCCGTAAGCGAGCGTGAAGTCCTTGGCTTCGCCCTCACTGCCATAAGCAGCCAATGAATCAAAGATCGCACCCGATTCAGCTTTCCTGGTCCTTCCAGAGAGTGCACCCTTTGCCGATTGATCTGCGGCGTCGGTCATTGAGTTCCTAATGTCATTCCGACGATCAAGGATCTTTTGTCCGCCCTTTCTTTTTCAACTACTCGTCATGTGGAACCCAGAGAGGCTCCATCCTATCTTTACCCATTCCTAAACATCCCTATAGGATCGATACAGGGAAGCGGGCAATTAGTTACGTAGGCGTATCGATTCCATGTTTGGGGGTCGACCAGCCTACCGGATGCCATTAACGGATCAGGTGTTGTGAAACGCCCCAAACTTGTCGCATACGATTCTTGCTGAGCAAAGTCCAGATCTGACTCATTATCCCGTTCATAGCCGGTGAATTGCTTGCGGATGCGAGATCGCTTTACTTTTTCGGAATATCCGATGAATAAAAATACGCATAGTGTTTCGGCTCAAGTTCACTCGCAAATCCGTCAGGATCACTTTCCCATTCATACCGAAACTGAACCTTTATAGCTAAACCTTCTGCTAAATGCTCGCGTGGAACACTAAATAATATTGATTTGCCAGGTTCAATGAATACTCGCGGACAGCTACCTTCCGGATCCGTGCTTATAGGAGTTTCACCACCTGTCTTTTGAATCTCTCGATATCGTAAGTTAAATCTTTGTCGCCATACTCTTTTGAAACATCCCACATGCAAGCCCCGACGTGCCATATTGAATTGTTATGAAAGCAGAAAGACTCTTCTGTTACTTTCCCACTTTTTAAGCGCTTTCCATGATTCTTCGCGTTCAAAACTCACATAGACATTTGGCCGATCTTTAACCAAACGTACGTCTTTACTTGTCCTTTCTCTCGTTTGAGCCTCCACCAAAATTGAAAAAACAGCGGAAACAATGATTGCAAGAAAAACTAGCGATTTTTTCATCCTTTTTTCCTCCGTTGACGGGTGGGCTTTGGTTTTGGTGGAGGTGGTGGGTTTGGTCCATAACCACCTTGATTTGTTGGAACATCGAGCCATTTATTTATCGCTTGTTCGGAGCGTTTCTCTATCTGGACCTTCCCAACTTGAGTTCCAAATATCATATTGCTTAGCATTGTCGTCAGTAGCCCAGTAACGTCCGTTAGCAAATTGACCAAACTGTGCTTCACCTAATAGGGATTGAACGAAATGCCCTCCGTACTCAAAATTCCGCTTGTCGTTCGTATTGTTGCCGACGGTTTGAAAATAATTAACGTGATCACCTTCATGGCCTACAACTGCATGAAAACTGTTTTTGTTTTTCAAATCCGAAGCATTTAAACTTACATTGATACCTGTAAGTTTGCCGTCCTTATCGAATGTTCCTTCCGTATTTCCTCCACCTTTCTTCCGGTCAAAAGATACAAAAACCCCATTATTTTTATCCTTACCTGTTTCATCTTCTCCATAAGCATTTAGCGCATTTGAAACCTGCTTATACTTGTCAGAATCCACCCCATATTTGTCGCCGACCTTTTTAAGATATTCTTTGCCTTCGGCTAGTCGAGCCGCAAATTGCTTACATTGCTCCTCGTTACCTTTGCAAACATACAATCCTGTCGGGTCCGTATAGTACAAAGGGCTATTCAAAGCGTAAACATAACGATTCCAAGTTTGAGGATCATCCGGTTCGCCAGTCGAAAGCAATGGGTCCGTTGAGGTGAAGCGTCCATGCTGGTTGTTGTAGTAGCGAGCCTGCGCAAAGTCTAGCTCTGATTCAATATCACGTTCATAGCCGGTTATGAACGCGCAATTAGGGATTGTCTCGCATCGCGCTTTTGCGGCGTTTTTGTTATCAAAGATCAGCGGCTTGCAGCTAAAGAAAAAGCGGCTTTTGTGCCAGTTTTTTATTATAACTGCGAACGCCCTTTTCAGCTATTTATTCGAGGCTTTTCTTAGGTTTTCAGTTGCTTTGCCGACCGCTTTTTTTATGTCCGAGATCTCGACGTGCGTGTATATTTGTGTCGTGTCTAGGCTCTCGTGTCCGAGCAGTTTCTGGATGTGGCGGAGGCTCGCTCCGTGGCGGAGAAGATGCGTCGCGCAGGCGTGGCGGAAGGTGTGAACGGTCGCGTTGATCATGGCCGCTTCCGAAGCGTTCTTTACGATGCTCCATATCTGCGGATAGGAGAGCCTTCTGCCCGTGACCGACAGGAACAAAGCGGACGGATTCGTGACCGGTCTTTTCTTCCGGCTTCGGCCCTTTCCCCAATACGCTCCGCTCATAAGCTCTACTCGTGCCGTCGCAATATATTTTTCCAGCCATTCCGTGGCGGTCGTCGGTCAGGGGAACGATGCGTTCTCTTTTGCCTTTGCCCTCGCGGATTCGCAAAGTTCTGCCGTCGAAGTCTCTCATATTGAGACGATAAAGCTCGCCGTGACGGATGCCGCAGGCGTAGAGGGTTTCGAGGATGGAGCGGTTCCGAACGCCGATCGCTTTTTCGGTGTCGCATTGCTCGATGATCTTCGATATTTCGGCTTCGGTCGGGACGTGCGGCAATGTGTGTCCGGCTTTGGGAAGATCGAAGGTCTCGGCGATGTTCGCAAGCACTTTATTCGATGTGTAAAGCCATTGGAAAAAGCGTCTGATCCTCGACACGGTTTGTCTTAAGGATGATGCCTTCTGGTCGGTGTATTTCTTGAGGTGAACAAGGTACGAGTTCAGGTGCGTTTCCTCGGCCTCGTTCCAGCGCTTTATCAGCCAGGCTTCCTGCAGGTAAAGCTGCAAGTTATTCAGCACTCTCTCGCTCGATCTTCGGAGGTCCTTCGAGTAGCCTTTGGCTTCGAGTTCCGAGAGGTATTTTTCGATCTCTTTGTTCACATTCGATGGCGTTTTGTATACAGAAGTGACAGCGTAAGACCTTTAACGAGAAGCTTTACGCAATAAGTTGCGGTTTGTAACTTTGGTGACAATGCGTAACCCGTGCTGCTGCCTCATTTAGTCCGATTACAAACGGTGGATCTTGGTCTATCCTGTCGTACAGGCTGGGAGCCGTTTCGCACATTTTTTCAGACCCGCGTTTTTGGCGCTCTTTTTACCGTTATCGACCGCTTTTTTCTCTGGGATGACAGCGGCTGATGACCTCAGCCAGATCGCCAAGCTCGACGTGCGTGTAGATCTCCGGTTGACGACAGGCGGCGGTGTCCGAGAAGCTTCTGTATCTGCCGTATGTCAGCCCTGCCCTTGAGCAGATGGGTGGCACATGAATGCCTCATCGTGTGCGGCGTGACGTTCTTTTTATGTTGGCGTTCTTCGTCCATTTGCGGACGATCCGGCGTATGTCGTCCACGTCCAGCGGCCCGCCCGAACGCGACGAGACGAACAAGCGGATCTGTCCCGGCTGGGATGCAAAAGCGGTACGCGCCTGTTCGAGATAGAGCTTCAAGGCTGTCTGCGACGATTGAGTGAGCGGCACCAGCCGCGTCTCATTTCCTTTGCCGTGCTCGATCCGAAGCGTACCCGTCTGCATCTCCACATCGTAGATCGTAAGGCTCACAAGCTCCGCTCTCCTGATGCCGGTTGCGTACATCACCTCCAGAATGGAGCGGTCGCGAATGTCTCTCGCTTTCTCTATCGGGATGCTCTCGATCAGCCGCTTCGCTTCGGCGGGGGTGAGGATATTTCGCGGGAGCATCTTCGGCTGCTTCGGCATCTGGATCGAAGCGGACGGGTTGTGAACGATCACGCCTTCCTGCCACAGCCAGAGAAAGAACCGCTTCATCGCCGCCAGTTTGTTGGCCTGTGCTCCGGCAGACAGTCTCTGCTTCTTTCGTCCGGTCTTTTCGTCCTCGGTTTCGAGGCGATAGAGTGATATCTGATACTGCGAAAGATGCGCGGCCGTCACGTCGGCGATGGAGTTCAAGGCGGTGTTTTCCGTCAGCCAATCGAGAAAGATTCCAGCGTCCCGACTGTAGTTTACAAGCGTCGCCGGCGAGTAGTTTACAGCCATCAGATATTCGATAAAGCGGCCTCTTAGAAGCTCCAGTTTTTGCTTTTGATTCTCCGTCCACATCTCGCGCCAATGCCTCCTTACTCAACAATCAACTGTTAGAAAAGCAGATGATCGATGAGTGTTTTTCTTTAGCCGCATTCAGTGGGAGTTGCTCCAACACGACCTTTGCTTTTATTTTCCCCTTAAAGCTTCTCCACTGACCACAAGGTCGGCTTAAGTTTCTTTTCTGTCTGCAATTAACCTTGTGATTCGACCACCACAAGGTACCCTCAAGGTCGCCTTTTTTTACCACAAGGTCCACAAGGTTTGCTGTCGGGCGTCCGGCTTTTTTCTTTAGCCGCTTCGTCTTCTTTTCAACGTCACCATCAGGCCGCCCCGAGTTCACCCGATAGCCGTGCGAACGAGCGAAGCGGTCTGCGAGGAACGAGCGCCCGCGGAGCGAGAGAGCCGGAGCGGACGGCGTACGATAATGAGCTTTTTATGTCCGTAGTGTTTTTTACGAAGGACATAAAAAGGATTATCGGATGACGGCAGCGACCGGGAGCGAAGGCATCCGAAGCGAACAACGGCGGGCGTTACTTACACGCACCTTCACCGCTTGGCCTATCGACTCGCCGCTTTCTCTTTAGCCGCGTCCTTTAGTCGCGTTTTCAACTCGTCAACTCCGGTCAGTCCGCGCAGGCTTTGCACCTCGCTCTCCGCATCGCTCGCCAACTGGTACACGCTCGGCTTTCCGTTCACCGCCTGGATCGCCCAGAGATATTCCATCTCGACCAGCTTCTGGCAATACATCCTCACCTGCCAGTCGCTCCATGCGGTCGTCTCGCGTATCTCCCGGCGTGTAAGTTGGACATCGCAAGCCTTGATCTTTAGTTCTTCCGCTCGTCTCTTACACGCTTCTCTTATCGCCTCGAACATTCCACGCACGGGCGGCTCAGCTCGTCCATTGCCTTGCCGAGGATCTCCTCGGCCAGCTCGTTCGCGAGTGCAATATCGGACAGCTCGACCTCGACATATTCGATCTCGATCTCGCCGCGTTTCGCGGTTTTGATCTCTCTTTGATATTGGTGAAGAAGTGCTATCGAGTTGATAAGCGAGAGATACTTTCTTTGCTCTCGGCGGTGGATGAGTCTTTCGCTGGGGTAGGTCAGATGTTCGACAAAAGGGTTGACGACGGCCAGCGGTTTGAGCATTCTTTGGGCGTGGTGATGCAGCCGTTTGATCTCTTCCGATTCCGCCTTTTCCAGCACTCCCGAAAGACTGTGCTGATGCCGCTGCTGTGAAAGAATGATCCGCGTCTGCTCGATCGATTCGTTCATCGAAAGCTGCACAAAGCGGCTGCGGGTCTCCTCGTCGAACGCTTCGGCTGAGGTCGTCGTTATCACGATCACAACGGGTCCAAAGACTTCGTAATGTTCCGTCGAAAGTTTCCCGGTCGCCGGGTCCGTCCGGGTCGCCGCGATCGAAAGCCTCTGATCCGAGGCAAGCGTCCTAAGTGAGTAGACGGCCTGCATCGCTCCTTCGTCCTCGGCGATCACCAGCATCTTTCTTTGCAATGAATAAGGGTCTTTGTAGAAAAGAGCCTGGCCGGTCAGCCTCGTAACCCTGACAAGCTCCTCCGGCGGCACAAACGCACAGAGAGCGTCCTGCAATGCCGATTTGCCAGCACCCGAACGGGCGACGATAAGCAGGGCAAGCGGTTCCGTCAGTTTCCGGCTGATCGACCCCAGGTAAGCCGTCAACACCGTCGAGCGTTCGCCCACCAGACCGCACCGCCGGAAGTCCTCCACTATTCGCTCACACAGCTTTTCGTCTTTCAGGAAAGCTATCGCCTCCCGCTTCTCGGCCTCGGTCATCGCCGCCGTCGATTCCGCTTCATTGGTCGAGGTCTTTCGCATCGACAGCCTTTCGGCTTCGAGCGTTTCGATCAGCGAAAGTAGATCGGCATTGATAACAGATTCGTTCACGCGGCAATGCTTGGCGGCTATCTGCGCGAAGTTCGCCCTCGCTCTTGCCTGATAAAGATCGAGCGTGTCCAGGTGAAAGAGATTCCCCACATTAAGACGCAAGTTTATTTTCAGCTTCTCAAGTCCGACGCCCGTCAGCCGCGCACTCTGTATTCCCGATTGTCGAGAACGATCTGCAATGTTCCATCGGGCAAAGGCACACTCCTGCGGCCCGCGTTTCCGCCGTCTCTCCGTCTCCGCGTCTCTGCGGTTCAATAAGTCTTTGGACCGCCTCAAGCGTTCCGCCATTTACAACGAACTCCGATGCGTCTTTTGCCGGAAGATCGACCGTGCGGCTTTCTATGCCGATTGCCGATAGCTTCTCGGCGAACTTTAGGGCGGCTTCGCGGCCCGCATCGTCCGCGTCGAGCATTAGCACGACTCGTCTGATCCGGGATTCCTGCAGGTGCGCGAGGATCTCATCCGTCAGAGCGTTCACGCCGTAGGCACAAGTCACATTCCTGATGCCGATCGACCACAGAGCCAAAGCGTCGATCACGCTCTCGGTCAGGACGATCTCGTCCGTCTCTTTTGCTCCCGCCGGATTGAAAAGCCCTCGCCGCTTGCCCGAAAGATACAAGTGCTGCTGCTTTTCCGTGTGCCCGGGCGTAAAGACCGACTGCTTGATTCGTGCCCGCGTCAACGAGCGGAAAGACCACCGAGCCGTACATCGTCTCATTGCCTTTCTCATTCAAAAGTCCAAGTGATTCGAGACTCCTACGACCGTCCGGGTTCACACGCCCCGCAGTGTGCCGTCAACATAGCCCAGGCGAAAGACCCGGACCGCTTCCGGCGTGATCCCGCGACTTTGCAAATAAGCGATCGCCTTCTCATTTTTCACCAGCGATTTGTGATAGTAGCTGACGGCTTTCTCCAGATATTCCAAAGCAGTGGTCTGTGGCCGGTTATCAGTGGTCAGTTGCTTATCCTCCTCGGCGTCTCGGCGTCTCTGCGGTTCAATTTCCTGCAATAAAGCAAAGGCCTCCGCAAAGCCGATCCCGTCCGCTTTCATCACAAAGCTGAACGCGTCCCCGCCCTCGCCGCATTTGCCCAGGCAGTTCCACAAGCCTTTTCTTTCATCGACGGCAAACGACGGCTCCGTATCTTCATGAAACGGACAAAGCCCCCAAAGCTGCCGCCCTTTCTTTTCAACTCGACTCCGCGAGGGAAACCACACCGCCAGGCTGATAGTTTGCTTCAATGCCAGAATGTCCTCGTTTTCGATTGCCATAGAAAAAGCTGTCAAGTATTATTTGAAGAATTTGACTTGATGTCAGATTATACATAATACTTCTAACCATGCAAGCATTACGGCTAACTCTCGAAAGGCGGGTTTACAATGACCCGATGATCTCGCAAGGCGGAAGACCCGCGAAAAAGGAAAGAACCGCTTTCGGCGAACGGCTTTATCTTGTGCGTCGCGGCTGGCCTGTCGCAGCAGCAGCTTGCCGACAAGCTCGGCCTTTCACAACGCGCCTATGCTTACTGGGAACGTCACCCGGTCGCTCTCCGGCCCGACCAGCTTGAACAACTCGCCGCCGTGCTGAACATCTCGGTGTCGGATTTGATGGGAGAAAAGGAAGAAAGAAAAGAGGAACGGGACCGACCGGTAGAATGAAACAGCTATTCGAGCAGGCCAATGATCTGCCCCGCTCACAACAGCAAAAGATCGCCGCCGTCCTCGAAGCCTTTATTAGTCAGCAAAGACAAGCCGAAAAGCAAAGAGGCCGTCTGGAAACTGAGTTTCGGGCGGTCTTTTGTTATGAGATATTGATTCCCGCCGGGGATCAGCTCGCGACGGCCTGGCTGAACCTTTGGAGGTTGTGGGCAATGGCGATGAGTCCGATCTCTGTATTTACTTTTTCGAGCCCTCGCAGGAAGAATCTTTTGAACCCTTTGTTCTGTTTGATGTTCCCGAATACCGCTTCAACCTTCCATCTTTGTTTTCTCTTCTCAACTCCTTCTTCGCTCATCAGCAGTTCTTTTATCTTCTGGCGGTGGCGGTTGAGGTTTGGGCTTCGCTGAATGATGCGGTTGCCTGCCGCTTTGTGGCATGGCCCAGCATCGGGCAGCCTTCACAGTTCTTTGCCTGGTAAGAGCCGGTGGGTCTGGATAAAGCCGTTTGCCGTCTTTCGTTTCTTCTCGCCTGTGACGTCATTGCCTGGCCTATCGGGCAGGTGTAGGTATCGGTTTCAGCGTTGTAATGCAGGTTGTCCGCATTGAAAGGATTCTCTCTGTATTTCCTGTCTCTCTGCTCCTTGTCGAAGTAGCCGTATTTGACGTACGCCGTGATGCCTTTCTCTTCCAGAAAGTCGTAGTTCTCTTCGCTTGCGTATCCCGCGTCCGCCGTCAGGCTTTCAGGTATTTCTCCGTAGCTCTCGATCGTGTCTTCGATATGGTCTTTTAAGAGCGTCGTGTCGGCGGTCGTCTGTCCAGTGTGTAGTTGAGAATGTAATGTTTGTCGGTCGACGCCTGCACGTTGTAGCCCGGCTTGAGCTGCCGTTCCGCATGTGGTCGTCCTTCATTCGCATGAAGATGCGTCCGGGTCCGTCTTCGAAAGGCTGTTCCGGCCCTTTAACTGCTTCTCCCGTTCCTCATACTCCTTTAGCTTTCCCGGCCAGTTCTTCTTGGCGTAGTTCAGCTTTGTTTGATCTTCGGGTCGATCTCTTTGTCCTTGAGGGCCTCGTTGATCGCACCGATCGCTTCACTTACAGCCTGCGGGTTGATCTCCTTAAAGTCGGCAGGCTCGTTTGGCTGCTGCTCTTCGTCCTGGTATATCTTCTCGACATATTCCCAGGCTCACCCAAGCTGCCGTGCGATCCGCTCCCGGCTCACCTTTATCGCCTTGCCCCACACGAACGTGTACCGGTTCGCATTGGCTTCGATCTTTGTCCCGTCCAGCGTCAACTCTCCGGTTCAGCACGCCCTGCTCCGCCAGCAGCACCACCACCTGGTTGAATATCTTCTTCAAATGCTCTTTCAGCCTTTTCCCCGAAAGTCGTTGATCGTATTATGATCCGGCCTTGCTCCGCCGGAGAGCCACATGAAAATGCACGTTCTCACCACCCACCTGTTCGATCTTCCGCGATGAATAGATGTTCCTCAGGTAGGCATACACCACCACCTTGAGCAGCATCCGAGGATGATAGCTCGACGTCCCGCCCCTTGCAATCCCGCTCCAGCTCCGATGTCGATCCGCTTCGACCACCTCGTTCACCACCCTCACCGGATGATTCAAGGGCACCAGATCCTCATAACTCGGCGGCAGCAACATCGGCTGATTCTGCACGTACCTCTTAAAGACAACTTTCTTCTCCCCTCCTACATACATTTTAAATCACCTTCCCCTATTTTGCCAAAAAGGGGCGCCTTTTCAGACAGCCTCTTTGGTTTTTTTATCTGTCTTCATTCTTTCGAGTCCACCGACCGGTAACCTTCCATGTTCCGTCATCTTGTTGGATAAAGGTCCAGACCTCTTTGTAAACATTTTCATCATTTGGCTTTTTGAACACGAAATGATGATGTGCTCCAACACCTTCCTCAGCCTTCACCCAGTTTCTGAGAAAACGATAGTGTAAGTCGGATGTTCTTTCAAAAACCTTTGTTTGCGGTTCTCTGACTCAACATTCCACGAAAAGTAACGACTGCTAGAAAAACGGAAAGATAAAGGTATCTCTCTTGCAGTTGTTGGCTTTCTTCACCATCCCTCCTCGCATTACTTCAGACTATTGCTTTTAGGGTTGGTTATAATTATGTTAGCCTCCCTAATTCCCGCGTTCATTATGTTACAGATCTGACCATTGAAAAGCCCAATTCTGCCGCGTAGAAATAAATATTCTGAGGATAGGGATCTTCAGCATCATTGATTAGAGGTCCGAGGTCATGAAAGTGAGTCCTTGCACCTCGTTTAGCACGCCAAAAAGTTCTTGCTGTGCCTGTTCCCCAGCGCAACGCGGTTTGGCGAGTCCCTTAACGATGACGTTCCGCATCTAACCCCCGGATATCTGGAAATAACAGCATTTCCTCTTGAACGCGCTGAGTGGGCGTCAGGTACATAGAAAACCAGTTTCGTCTAGGGTCTCGCTTGAACTCATTGCCAAGGTGGAGTGTCAGTTGCAGTACTCTCTGCATTATTTTCTCC
>JADJBB010000023.1 GCA_016703965.1 Acidobacteriota bacterium | reverse complement strand
GAATGGAAGGGGAACTATCGAGAGATTAGAAATTTACAACTCCGCCTTGCAGTCGAAACCATTGACGAACCGGCGATCACTCTTCAGGCCAAACAGTATGCTTAGTGGAGAGACCAACTCCCGTTCCGAACTAGAACTAGCTGACGAAAAAGGAAAACAATTACCTGACCGTCACCCTCGACTCCGGCGACAGACGATCTTTGATAGTGTACATCAAGGCCGCCGCAACGTTTGTAGAACACGCCCCAAAGCGTCTTGGCTGAAATCTGGTAGCAAGCAGGTTTGATTATTACTACTTCATCGACTTATTTTGATTTCTCGTAACATAAACGCTTCGTGATTTTTTAAATGGATTTCATTTGCGGCTGCGGGATAGCGTTTCAAAGCCAAACGCAGGCGTTTGCGGAGTTTGCGGCTTTATTTATTTCAGACTGTGCATTTTATAGCTAACACTTATATGGATAAGGATAAGGATAATAACCAAACATGGTTGTTTATTCTTTTGATAATCACGGAGAAATTCGAACAACTGTGATCTTTACTGCCCAAATATAGCGTTTGAGTGCATCAGATCGCGGGATTTCAAGGTAGCGGGGACAATCAGCAGTTCGGGTTGGGCTCTGGAAAGGTGCTGAGTACATGACTCGGTCGCCGAAGAAGTAACCATTCGGAACATTTTCCTGAGCAAGTTTCTGGAGAGGCTCCCGAGATATCGAACGCGAAAACCATTCTGGACATCCGCTCCAATTCAGCAAGCGATTCCGCGTACGGTGAAAAACACGTCCGCAAACGTAGCAGCGATATCTGCCGAACCGAACACCGATGTGAAGACTGAATTCGTCGAGGAAAAGGGCATGTTTCTCAGTATCGTCCATTCAGAAGAATCAGGCCCGAGCGACCATCTTGCGCGAACGAATGCAAGCCGGAATGCGAGGAAGAGATCGTCTCGATGTTGAGCCTTCGGAGCCATTTGGAATCGTTGGAGCCAGCGGGTGAGCCGAAAGTGTGAGAAACAGAATTTCATTCCGCCTTCGGACACGGGTATCACCACCGGGAAGCCAAAGAACAGGATTCCGATTCTCTCGGCTACTGGTGTCGAGGTAGTCATTAGAAACTGCTCCGTTGATGAACTCACTCCGTGAAGCCGTCCCAGCCGACATAATCGGTACTGAACGGTTCGTAAGGTCGGTCTTTCTGTCTGGAAAAAGAACCGTACAACTTTGAAGCATGTACCGTCACGGCTGTGATCCAGTTGCTGCCCGAATCCAACGGAACGAGATTGCATCGTAAGTGTGCGTTCGCACGACTTTGCTCCCGAAGTTACATTTATTAACCGGTGTAGCGAACTTGGTGAGCTAAATCTATCCATCCGTTATCGGCGGCTCTCGAACGGTACAGAAACTCACTTCCTCTATGGGCCGCCGAGAAGATGAAGAAGGAACAGGCCGCAACCAAAAAGCGAACACCCAAGGCGGCATCAAAAAATCCCAACAATACTTCCGAAAAATCAGATTCGAAATCCGACGAATCTTCAACCTCAATTGCGATACCGCAGGAACCAGCGAAAGATCAACAGTCTCTTTGCGCGCATAGAACATCACGGAAAACGAAACTAACACGTCAGCATGAAGAAGATGCACCCGGCAAAATCGAACAACGGCGAAACTGAATCGACGGAAAGTACGGATGCGACAGCTCCTGTGACCGATCCGAAGGCGACGATAAAGATCGAGGGCCAGACGTTTGAACTGGATGCGTCGCTGGCACAGGAAGACAAGACCCTGAAGGTCGTACTTCAGCCGCACTTCGCTTCGATCGAAAATGCGAATATCACTCGCGAGGTTAAGGACGGAAAACTTAGCGTCACTATCGTCAAGCGAGCGCAGCATAAAGGGTATGCAGCCTGATGAATCGCCACTCGAATTATTGCGAGCGGAGATCGAGCAGATCAATCCGGCGATTATTCTTGCCGATCAACTAATGCGGCGGAGGCATCGGAACTTTTGACCGTCGAGAGGTAAACGACGCCGAGAATATTCTTGATATCGGCACTCAGGAGATCGAAGCAGTCGAATCGCACCGAAAGGCGTTTCAGAAGAGCCCGGCGTCAGCGATCGACTATCTTCCGATTGGGTTCTGAGGTATTTAGACTCTATGACCGGATTAGGATTGGCGACGATCGGGAACGGAATGCCCGGGGTTGGCGACCGTTTAAACCGACTCTCTCGAATACCTGCGATTCAAATCAAGGGCCTGGCGCCATATATGCATGCGGAAACCGTATCCAGAGTCGTATCGGAAGACAAATACCGGCTCTATATTGAAATGTTTCCGAAGGCCTGGAAACAGTCAACAAAGAGCCTGTATCGAGCAGGTTATTTTAAGGCGTACAGCGAACGGACGAATGAGTTCTTTCAGCTTGTAAATGATAAGTGCTTTCCATTACTCGAATACTGGCATGATGATCCCGAGCTAGAACTCGAACGATTTGCGATACCGCCGATGAATTTCGACCTTTGCTGTGAAGAAGTTGACTTCGCACCTTAGAGACAGCTATCTGGCCGGCCTGATGTTCTATTTTCTTGAGGATGATGATATCTGGAATTACTTTTCAGAAAAGTACACTGTCGATAGGGAGTCATTACCTCCGATCAAGGCTGCACATCAAAATATCTGGAAGGAAAAGCACGGTGCAAAAGCAAAACCTTTCAGCGATCTGATCCGCCTTGTGGATCACTCCACCGGTAACCCGTGGCTGGACACTACTAACTGCCCATATCCGGATTTGTTTGAATGGGACAAAGAGACTGTTGAATGGTTGACCGAGGCTTATAAGGCCGCAAACCTGTACTTCAAGAATCTCGAACAGTTAGATAAAAGGATCGAAGAAGATCCACAGACATTCTTTAGTGAGCTTATTTCATTCTGGAACACCGGAAAGGTCAGGCCGGAGGCAAAGGTAAGCCGCGAATAACACCCCTGCAAATACCTGCCGATGCTTCAGCTGCTCTCTATTTTCTGCCGGGCCAATATCTCTTTGCCGATCTTAAAGAATCATCTGTGTCGTTGAAGGCTCTCCAGGGGACCAGGTGGCGAGAGCATTTAGAAAGTTCCACAGATACGGGATGGCTGGATAAGCGGGTTATGCGTTACCGTGAGGCTCGAAGGCAATGCAATCTTATCGTATGAACCAGCCGCAATACGAAAGATAACCATCGCTTTTCTGACAAGGCACTGTTGAGATCTCAGTCCTGATGCCCCCTCATCCTTCTTGGTAAAGGACGAGAATATATCTTTGGGCCGCTGCCTCATCTCATATTTCGGCTAACACCCACCTTGCCGTCGCTCCGCTGCCGAATGTCGGTTTCCGGCAAGATCTGCTTTGGAAAAAACGGTTCCTGAGACCCATCCTTCTACACTCAGCGAAGTTTGGAAACTAATGTTTGACACTCCATTCAATGCGGACCACGCCAGCGAGCGATGCCACTCTGAACCACAAGATGTACGTAGACTTCTTGGAAACTGGCGGCTGACAAGGCGAAGAAGTTTCCAAGTCCGAACTGATCTTATCAAAGCACTACGATCGACGACGCGTGGAAACGATCGTTGAACAGCGACGGTACGACTCCCGGTTCTGAATAACGAAATGAAGGAGAAAAGGAGTTCATCGGTCATCGGATCGCAAAAGAACGATTCGAGCCCGTAGAAAGCATTCTCTACGAGTACCTCCTTGCCGGAAACGGAGTAATTCTCAGGGCTCAGCGTGAGAGGAATTTACGGTTTCAGTTCCTCTGGTATTTAGAGAGATAAAGGGCCTTCCAACCGTATTCGTAGGTATCAACTGGCACAAGCCGAAAGTCCCAAGCCGTATTTGGGACGAGATTTGCCTACACGCTCGGACCTCCAACTCGAAGGAGAGTTTCAGAGAAGAGCTCTATCTTATCTACTGGAATAATGATCGAAACTCCTGGCAGTGGAGTACGTCGAGCAGGGACAGGACATATGCTTCAACGATCGCGGATGACAGCCTTCCCGAATACTCTGAGGCCTGCATCGAGATCCATACGCACCCTGATGGGGCATACCAGTTCAGTTCTGCTGATGATCGAGATGAATCAGGCAAGTTCCGGATATTCGGTATCATTGCTGACGTCCACGACAAGCCGAAGTTCAGATTCCGTTGCGGCATTTACGACCACCTTACCCCAGTTCCATTTTCCTGGATCGGGCACCTGCCAAGCGGAGTTGTCGATCTGAATGAGGTCGAAGCTTTGCTTCAGATGATGTTGTAATGGATATAGATCTTAGTTTCTCGCAGGCCGCGGTTGTAATGCCCGTTGAATACAACACTCTTCGCTTCGTGGTTGTCGGCGCCGGTGGAACAGGTTCTTTTGTCGTTCCTGCTTTAGCCCGACTGATCTTCGAACTAAGGGAACAGCAGAACAAATCGGCAGAAATGCTGATCGTCGATCCAGATATAGTCGAAGCCAATAACATTCCGCGAAGCAATTTCTGTTTTGCAGAGGTCGGGCGATAAAGGCCAGACCCTTGCAGAGCGGTTACAACGGCATGGGGAATTGAAACAAACTTCTCGTGCGAGAGTTTCGATCCGGAGAAACATTTCAAAACTCGAACAGCGACTACAGGAGTCTGAGCATCATCGTCGGCTGCGTCGATAATTACCGAGCTCGCCGAGAGATGCATCGAGCACTTGATGAGTTTCGAAGTTATGGTGAATCGTCGAGGGTCTGGTGGATAGACGGCGGAAACGGCAAGACATCGGGCCAGGTGCTGCTGGGCTCGACGACAAAGGCACTCAAACCCGAGCAGTACTTTACGGGAACGAGTATCTGTCGGGCACTCCCGGCACCATCGCTTCAACATTCCGATCTTCTTAAGCCGGAAAAAGTTGAAGCTAAGAGCGATGCGTCGTGTCCCGAGCGTTCGACTAGGTGAGCAGGGGCTTAACGTGAATCAGCGAGTGGCGGTCGAGATGGCGGAGATGCTTTCGTCAATGCTTTTGACACGTACCCTCAAGCGATTTGCGGTCTATTTTGATCTGGAGAGCGGAAGTGGTAAATCCCGCTATTGCACCAAAGACTCCATCACCGAAGGAACCAGACTATAGTTTTTTCTGAGCCGCAAACCTCCCAAACGACAACATTTATGTTGTCGGACTCCCGTTCTAATCACCAACCTCGCGAATAAAACCACATGATGCTATAAATAAATCTAATGGAGGCAAAGTTTAAGACAAGCGACATTGTACAGCGCATTAACCAGCCTGAGGTAAATGGTGTGGTGCTGGAGCCTTGTTGGGATGATCAGACCGAAAGTTGGATCTACAAGGTTCAATTTAGCGGGACCGTTGCCGCCGTTCCGGAAACCTCAATTCGGGGTTGGACTCGGGTGAAGACAGCGTGGGAAAAACTGCGCGATCATGAGTTCTCTGGAATCGATCACTTTCGCGATACGTTAACATTTCAAAAGGTCCAATCTCCCACGGCTCCGGTTGCACACGCGTACTCGTCAGCGAGAACGATGTTCTACCCACACCAGTTTAAGCCCTCCTGAAATTTCTGGACGGGGGGGAAACGGTTTGCTTATTGCCGATGATGTCTGGCCTCGGCAAAACTATTGAGGCAGGATACATTCTCCGCGAGCTGGATGCTCGCAAGAAATTAGAACGGGTTCTAGTACTCGCTCCCGCAAGACTCGCTACCAAGTGGAAGCGTGAGATGGCGCAGAGATTTGAAGAGCCGTTCGAGATAGCAAAAGGAAGTGACCTTATCGACCTATCCAATTCTTTGGAAAAAGGCCGAGACGTCGGACCTTTTAAGTGGATAATATCCTATGAAGGGGCCCGACATAAGGACG
This sequence comes from Acidobacteriota bacterium, assembly GCA_016703965.1. Taxonomy (NCBI): domain Bacteria; kingdom Pseudomonadati; phylum Acidobacteriota; species Acidobacteriota bacterium. The sequence continues at coordinate 35,692 of JADJBB010000023.1, read as the reverse complement.
TGCAGAATGCGTTAGAGGCTGCGCAACCTGGATTGGACCTTATTATTGTTGACGAGGCTCACAGGCTTAGGAACCCTGAAACGTTGCAGCACAGGCTTGGAAGACTTTTTTATGCGATCTTGCCGATCATCGTGTCTTCCTTACCGCGACACCTGTGCAGAACACGTTGGATGATCTGTGGAATCTATTGAGGCTACTGTCCGAGGATGAATTTCCAGATCGGGAAATTTTCAGTCGCCAGATGGAGGCCAACCGAAAGATATTGGAATGCCAACGTCATCTATCGTCTCATCCTCGACGTATCGATAGCGCAATTGAAGCTCTCTCAGCTATCAGGTCTACGGATGGTTTCGGAGCTCCGGTCGCCAAGGGCTTTCTGGAATCAATTATTGGGCGACTTGAGCAGAAACACCTTGAAAATGAGGATGTTGCCGGTCTCCATTTCGACCTATCACAACTGAATACACTTGGGAATATAGTTTCCAGAACACGCAAGTCTGAAGCGATGCCGGGATGCGCCCAGCGGATCGCCTATTGGAAGCATGTCAATTTATCCGAGCCTGAGCGGCGAATTTATGAAAGTGTCGAACAACTCTGTCGAGTTCGACCTGATCACGAGTTGTCTCAAAGTTGGGGATATCAGATGGCTACGCTTATGGCTTACCAGGGCCACCGCGAGTTGTATTCCGGCCGCAATCGCATACTTTCAGGAACGAATTGGAGTCATCGAGTATGTCTGAGGCCAGAACTATGGCTAACGATTTGGGTTCTGATGCCTGACGATGAAGTATTCGGACAAAGTGTGACGAGCGAAATTAGCAGTTGGTTTGGTTCGCAAAAGGAGAGACTCGCCGCTCTTGTGACCGATTGGTCTCAAAATGGTGGGGCCGATACAAAATTTGAGGATTTCTACGAAACTTTAAGTACGATTTGGGACGAAGATGAAAAGCTAAAATGCCACGTCGCAAAATTGTGGTCTTTTCGTTCTTTCGAAAGACGCTCGAGTATCTTCGTAGATCCCTTGAGGCGAAAAGTATCGGCGTTCGGATGATCCATGGGAAAATTCCACTTTTGGATCGGGATAGGGCAATCGAAGACTTCTTAACGCTTTCTGAAAATGACGTCCTTCTAACCTCCGAAGTCGGTGGAGAAGGTATCGATCTGCAAAGTGCGTCCGTCGTTCTGAATTACGATCTGCCTTGGAATCCAATGGTTGTGGAGCAACGCATTGGTCGCGTCGACCGAATCGGCCAACAAGCTGAGCGAATTGTGGTCATCAATTTTGTCGTACAAGATTCGATCGAAGAAAGAATTCTGGAAAGGCTTCTAAGAAAGATCGGGATTTTCGAAACTTCGATTGGTGAGATTGATCCAATTGTTGGGGACCAGATCGAGAAACTAACTCGCGAGGCAGTTAGTGGCAGCCTAACGCATGACGAGTTAGAAAAGAAACTGCGTATCGAAGAACGGGCAATTGCGAACCGGACCGTCGTTGCAAAAAGTCCGTGGGCAGGCTGAAAATCTCTTTACATCAGATCAGAGTCTGTTGGACGAAATAGCTGCATTATCAGGCGAGAAGCAAGTTCCCGGCGAGGCAGACCTCTTACGTTTTCTCAACCGGTTTTTAGCGACATTCTATCCCGGATATCTTATTCCCGAAAATACACTTTCAAGTGTTCAGCGATTTAGGCTTTCGCCGCAATTGGCCCGGGACATTGATGACTCATCACTAGAGTTTGGAAGCGACGTAATAGCGTTTGGTAGGAGAATCGCTTCTACTGAGGTCACGGCAACCCTTTCCCGCGAGGTCGCTTACCGTCATGCGAACGCGGATTTGCTACATTTTACTCACCCACTCGTAAAGTTTGCGGTGTGGAAATGGGCGGGCCGCTTCGGAAATGAGACATTCTGTTTGGCCCTTAGCGGGTCTGAGATCCTCGAACCCGGACTGTATGCATTTGCGGCTCGAATTCTCGAGCTCGATGGGCCGATTCCGAAGAATAAACTCCACATTGCTATAGTCGATTTCCCAGGGTGACAGACAATGGTCTGATCCCGCCAGTACGGTTCCCGTTCTCTTGGAAATACTTGACCATGGAGCTAGTTATAAGCTCGCGTTTACACTGGCTGAAAAATCGGAGCAGGTTGAACTACATCTGAATCGGATTCTGGACATCTCCCGTAATGACTTGGACAACCGGGAAAAGCAGCTCGCAGTTGACAGACTCGCCCAGCGGAAAGCAATTTCCGTGCGAATGGCGGAAATGAAACTAAGGAGAGCAGTGGATCAGGTATCGAGAATGGTCGAGGGTGGGGCGAAGGAATTTGCGATCAAAATGGGAACTCTAAAAATAAGGAAAGCAGAAGAAACTCTGGCCGCTGTCCGAGCCATTGAATCTCAAGGTATGCGAGTTGGTGTAAGCGGCTGGACCGATATCGCAGTCGGATACCTAAAGGTAGGCACACCTATTTAGAATATGAATCTTTAGAATATGAACCGTCTGCATCTAGGAATCGATTACGGGACGAGTGCTTCGAAACTAGTATTGCGCCATTTCGAGGCGGCTGGAGGCGAGAGGGCTTACCTCCTCGAACCGAACGACCGTTTTCGGATACCTTCAGCCGTATCTTTTGATGGAGAAAAACCATTCGACTCAACTCGGGACCTTCAGGATGCGTTGAAAAGTATAAAGATGAGATTTGCGGGAGATGTGACAGGTAGTCTCCGACAACATTTTTACGGAGAATTGAAGAATCTTCCAGACCGCTTTTCGAGTGGAGATCTCGTAACCCTGACTGTTTGGCGACTTCTCTCAATTGGACATTTGCACGCAGTGAAAATAGTTGGGAGTCTAGAATTTAAGATGGGAATGAGCCTGGGAATTCCGATGAGTTTTCTGGAGGACAAGGTACTACGGGAGAGCTACTTGTATGTTGCGAGAGTTGCCTATCACATGTATACCAACTATGGACCCATCGGGTCAGACACGGTTGGATTGACAACGGCACGGGAGCTCCTTGACGAGGCTTATTTCGCAGTCGGCAAAAAACCGCCCGTGCCGGAAGCAAATGTACGAAACTGGCTAAGATCGGAAACCGAAGCCTCAATGTTCTGGTCATTTCGATCGCCGGCAACCCCGAGCTCTACCTCCTTTTGCATTGATGTTGGAGCCGGAACTACGGATTCTTGCTTCTTCTTAATCAAAGATGAGCATATCGACGGACAGTGGGTGAAAGACTCCATTGTCTTTTTCGGGGCTCATTCGCACCCTTTGCTATGGACGCTTTGTCCAAACGTGAAAAGGAGGAAGGCTGTCAGCAAATTCGCAACGGGCTTGTCCACGCAGCGCAAAAAGCCTACGGTCGGATTTCTGGTAATCACGTTAGCGTAAACCAATGGAGCGATCCGAAATTAATTATTTTAGGCGGCGGAGCATTCGACGTCGATTTGTGCGAGGCGATGATACCCCACCCGATGACGAACTTTAGAGAAACGTCATTGGAACGTCTTGACCTTACCGTTCCGTCCGATTTGGTGCGCACCGATGGTTCATCCGCGAGACCGGAAGATATTGTGTTCACATCAGTGGCTTACGGACTCGCTCAGATTTCACAGGCCGTTCCGGCGGCTGAAAGGCCGAATCAGGTTCAGAAAGTAAAAAATCATGCTACTGGTTCTTTGCCAAACCATGACGAAATATATGGCGACTAGGATACTCGTCGTTTAAGAATCGATAAACATAAGACAGGTCTAACTCCTCCTCAACATCAGGCGTGTTCAGCGCAGGACGAATTCAAGAAAATAGGCTGCAGACAATTCGCGTAACGTCCGTACGGTTGTTCCTCGTATGTCTACTTTATTACCGGAAACGCTAAGAATCAGTTTGCTTCAGCGCGTCGAACAAGAGGGTATTAAAGATCCAATTGTCTTTGCGCTTTACAGGGTCCCACTGATCGGTTGGACATGGTTCGCTACTGAAGGCAAGGCTGTTAGGGGCGACTTCCTATTCTTTGGTTATGTCGTGGGGCTCGAGTGCGAATGGGGATATTTCTGTCTCAGTGAACTGGAATCCGTTGACATCAACGGGATCAAAGTTTGTCGTGACGAAGATCACATGCCGAGACCGTTATCCGAGTGTTTACAGCAATACAGAATCGATGAAAATTGAGCGGTGGGCAGGATGCGAATGGACACACAAACATCTGCCGGAATTTCCGGCACGCAGGCATTGCCATCGTTAGCATCTTCGGTGCTCCGAAACGTGTTCGGTGGTTCACACGCTCCGGACACATCGACCGAAGAAATTTACCGAGATTCTATGGTGGAACAGCCATCTGAAATTGCCAGAGAAGCGCTGGCTCATCTTGAAACCAGAAAGTACCGAGCTGCGACGGAGTTGGGTATCAGTGCTCAAGAGGTCGAGTCTCTTCCATTCGATCTATCGACGCTGGAAAGTGAAGGAATCTTCATGAACATCGATTGTCGAGGGTTCGGTAGTCTTGTTCGGCAACTGGAATGGAAAACTCTCGGAGTTCAGTTGCCTGAGAATGCGGCTGTCAGAGTGAGTCCGCCGCGAGCTGGGTTGCTGCCTGATGTCTATCGGAATCGCCTGATGCGAGGAGCGGCCCAGGCTCATAACGCTCTCAACAAATTCGGATTCAGATTCACTCTCTGCGAGACCGTCTGGGGAACGAGCGAATACAAGTGGATTCCCTGGACCGCGTTTGAGTCTTTTGAAAAAGCATATCTTCAAGCCTGCGAAACTCTCGCCGCAGCAAAGAGTGAAGTTCTTTCTAAATACGACGAGATCCTCAATATCCTTCAGGACAGTTTCTATCAGCTTGCGAGAGATTCTGCCGACAGGTTCGAGGCAACGAGCGACGAAGCCTTTGATCGCGAGGAGTTCGTCAATGCGGTCGCGGCACAAGCCATCGGAATGGTTCCGACACGCGAGATGATACGCGATGGTCTCGTGATAACGATGAAGCCGAAGGTGATCATTCTAGGATCGGAGATGATCGCCGAGCGAAACCTCGCAAAATCTCTCGCACTCGAAACGACCCGTATCAATTCAGAGCAGACGAAGATCGATCTTGAGATCGATGCAAAACGCCGAATCGAAGAAATAAAGGTCGATGAGGTGACTGCTGAAACTCGGCGAGAACGCGAAGTTAAGGAGCGTATCCGCGAGATGAAGATCGAGGCGGCAAGACGCGAAGCTGAAGAAGCCGTTTCTCCGATCAAGGAAGGCTTTGCCCAGATAACAGCGAAGATCTTCGATTCCGCTTCGGAAATGGCAGAACGAATGAAGGATGCGGAGTTCGTATCGGGTTCATTGGCTAAACGCGCACGTCAGATGTGCGAATGGTATCAGCTGATGAACTTCACGGGCGATACATCTCTCGAAAACGTACTCGAACAATTGCAGACCGCTGCCGGCCGGGAAGCGAAACAGCGCTCGCCGGAAGAGATGCGAACCGCTCTAAGCGACCTTCTGAGGATGACATCCGTTCATTCAAAGAAGCTGCTCGACGAAGACCGGCTAACCGCTCTTGAACTCTAGATCAACGAAGACGAGGTCTTGAAAATGGCAAACTTCGACCTGAGCAAATACATTCCGGTTCATGCACGGATAGCAGAGTTCTATGAGAAGTACCCAGACGGCCGTATCGTTACCGAGATCATAAGGCTTAACGAAGACAGCGGCTTCGTGTGTATAAAGGCAGGTGCGTATCGGAGCAGAGATGATGCAGAACCCAGTTCTACCGGACATGCCTTCGAGATCCGCGGCCAGGGATACGTAAACACAACATCGTTTATCGAAAACGGTGAAACAAGTGCTGTAGGCAGGGCTTTAGCTAATCTAGGGTTCAAGATCGACAACGGCATCGCATCAAGAGAAGAGATGCAGAAGGTCGAAAGAATGACCGAGGCACCTAAACCGACCGGAAACAATGGACGAAATGGCCATAACGGGCGTCTTGCCACACAATCAGTTTCTTAAACACTTTCCAGTAAACAAAAAATGTCTGAATTAGAAACCGGTGCTGACAGCATCCGGAAGTTTCTGCATGAGCTCGATATTAGGATCAGAGCCCGATACCCGCTCATAGCTATCAATACATTCGAGGAAGACCGCGTAAGAGAGGCGTTGATCGATCTCGTCTTTCAGGATCGGCATAAGGAAAAGCCTCTCTATTTCTGGAGCCGTCCAAGCGGCCTTCAGAAGGTGTCGATCCAAAAGAGGGACTGCTAAGTTCGCCTCAAACGATCGGCGATACGGAAGATCCCGAAAGTCTTCTTGGCTTTATCAGCGAGCAGAAGACAGGTATTTTCCTGCTGTGTGATTACGCTCCTTATATCTCACCATATGGGCAGGAAGACGCTTTGCTGGTTCGAAGGCTTCGTGAGATCGCTTGGAAGTTGAAATCCACGAAAGCCACAGTTCTCTTTGTCGGACCGAACTTTCCCGAACTAAAAACACTCGAAAAGGAAGTCACGCAGATAGAACTCGACCTTCCGAGGGAGTCCGAGATCGAAGACTCGATCGAGCTACAGTTTGAGAACCTGCGTTCCAATGGTCTCGACATTAGCCTTACCAAGGAGACGCAAGACGCGCTGCAACAGTCTCTCCTTGGTCTGACGGCAGTCGAGATCAGCAACGTGGTTGCGAAAGCGGTCATCAGTTGCAACGGTCTGAATCAGGACTCGATCAATGTCATTCTTGAAGAAAAGAAGAATGTTATACGCGGTAGCGGCTCTTTGACCTATGTTCATCCCGAACCGGCAAGCAACCTCGGAGGTTACCAATCGCTTCGAGCAATCCTCGAACGTGCAGCCTACACGTTCAGTCCGAGAGCGAAGGCCCGACATGTCGAACCCTGTAAAGGAATCTTGCTCGTCGGCCTTCCCGGATGCGGAAAAGATCTCTGTAAACGTGTCGCTTCAAGCATTACGAATCGAGCTTTGCTTGATCTGGACTTCGGTTCGATCATGGGTGAGGGAGGAGGCGTGATCGGTTCGTCAGCGATGTCGATAAAGCGGGCGCTATCTATCGCCGGGACGATCAAAGGCATTCTCGGTATCAGTGAGTTCGAAAAGGCCGTCTCAGGAATGAAGTCTTCCAACAAGACGGACGGAGGAGAAACGGCGAGAACGATCTCGTACCTCCTCAACTGGATGCAGGACAACAAGGACGTTCTCGTTTTCGCGACCGCGAACGACGTACGCGAACTCGAGTCCGAACAATTCAGGATCGGCCGTTTCTCATATATACACTTCGTCGATCTTCCGGAGATTGAGGACCGTAAGGAAATATTTCGGGTTCACCTGAAGAAAAGAGCACTCGATGCGGAGCACTTTGATCTCGATAAGCTGGTAGATAAGAGCAAGGACTTCTCCGGGGCGGAGATCGAAGGTGCAGTGCAAGACGGAGTTCTTGAAGCCTTCATTGACGGCGACCGGCAGGCCGAGACTCGCGACATTATTAAAGCCGCCGAGAACATTACTCCTACAGCCCAGATGATGAGCGAGAAGATCGAAGAGATCCGAAAGTGGGCCCGGAACAACATCAAAGGCGTCGGCTCCCGGATAGAGAATACCGGCCTCGCCGGAAACCGCACCGATCGAATCTATGAACTCTAAATAGGAGAATTTCGATGAGTAAATACATGACATTTGACTCTCAGGCATTCCCGAATCGAGAGTTGCTACTCGAAGCCTTGGCAGAATGCGGATTCGCGACTCCGACAGCGGGCTCCAATCTCTCTCTTGATGGTTGGGACAAAAGAAATCCTCAGACGGCCGATATCGTGATCCGTCGTCGAGATGTAAAAGGCCAAGCACTATTAGGCGATATCGGGTTCCAGAAAACCGCCAAAGGGTATGTAGCCATCATCGATGATTTGGATCTTGCTTACCGGCTTGGAAAAGACTTTGTAATCAGGCTACAGAACAGGTACCACGAAGCAGCGGCCCGGAAGATGGCTAAGAAACTTGGCGGCAGGCTTATCAAAGAACGAATTGGAAAAACTCTCAAAATAAGAATCAAATACTGAGGAGAATACCGCCAATGCCCGAAGTTGAATTCAAGATCGATATCGAAAGCGGAACGTGCGAAACCGAGATAAAAGGGTATCAGGGGACTGCGTGCGAGAACGCCGCGAGACAGCTGAAGGAGATCTTAGGTGATCCCTCTATTGAAACTAAAAAGCAAGAGTATTTCATCACGCTGGAGTCAAAACAGACTTCAAAACGAAAATGAAAAAAGAGATCACCTTCATTCTTGAACACGACAATGGGAAGCTCACGACCGAAGTCTCAGGCATTCCCACTGATTTATTGATCGATTTGAGAGACGACCTTGGCACTTCTCAGAATCTGAATTGCGGAAAGCCGATCGGAGGCGAGTCTTGGGAACCGAGCTATCTTAAGGATGATCGCCACTACATCTGGCTTCATCGCATATATCACAACTCTGTGGTTGATGGCCCGGGTCGTCGGAGCGTAATTCAAGTTGCCGGTTGTTCAATTCGATGTCCAGGTTGCTACGTTCCCGAAACCCATAGTCGCCATAACGGCAAACAGGTCTCCATTTCCTCAATTCTCGAGGAGATTCTATCAAAACGCCACGAGAACGACGGTGTAACAATTCTCGGAGGCGAGCCCTTTGATCAATCTAATTCCGTTGCGGAGCTTGTGTTGAGACTGAAGAGCTACAACTTCCACATTGTCGTCTATACGGGCTATACAAGTGAAAAATTAATTGCGAAAAGCGACTTTGACATCCGCTTCATACTATCCCACATTGACACGCTCATTGACGGTCCTTTTGACTCATCCCTGATTTTCCAGGCTGGGGAGTACCGAGGGTCATCAAATCAGCGTTTATTACAACAGAGATAGCCAAGGCTAATTTTTTTCTATCCATTCAATTCCATAATATCGCGACCAGCACGGAGGCGCTTGACCGCAAAATTTACTGTTGGCTCCACTACTTCACGCTGACAATACCTCTAAACCTAGGGGCGAACCCTTGACGAAAAAGTCTCGACCGTTACCAAAAATACCCATTTGTTTCAATTGAGCATTGACTTATTTTTGTTGCCAATGTATGGTCTAAAATTTAGTATGAATAGCCCAAGAATTACCAAAAACAGTATAAAACGCGGACTTATCAGTCTCGTTGCACTACTATTTGTGGTTTATGCTTTGGCTGACATTACTGTTCTTCAAGCCTATTGTGGAAACGAGGCAGTCGGCATTCCACCCGCCCACCATCTTTCAAAGACTGCCCGCGATCCTGACAGCCGCTCCGCTACTAAATCCATTCAAACTCGTCTGCAGTCAGACGGGGAACCGCGACAAGGAAACGACCCGACTCAGGATTGCGACGACGATACCTGCTTTTGCTGCTGTTCCCATGTCGTCACGGGATATTTCGCAATTCCATCCACCAAGTCTACGAATAAAATAGAGTTTTCACAGTCCGATACGTACGTAGGACGGTATTCTAATTCAAGCCTAACTCAACTCTTCCGTCCGCCTAGAACAGCCTAATTCTTTCAATCGAAACGACTGCGCTTTTTATCCCAGCTTAATGCCGGGAGACAAGCGAGATTTTCCAGTTTCTAATTAAGGATCAGGTTTATGTATGTTCTTTTTGGTAGACGTGCCGTTGGCGCGTTACTTTTGGCAGTTGCCATCTTAACAAGTACAAGTTTTGGTCAGTCGCAGGTAGCAATAGTCGGAAAAGAGTCCGCTCCTTCGACGGGCGTTCCCATCAAAACCAACGCTTTCACGGTTTTGTTGGTGCCAAATTATTATAGCCAGACGGACGGTATGTCGCTGGCTGAGATTATCAGACTTGCGTTTGAAACAAACGGCGAGATAAAGATCGCCCGTCTCGAAGTCGATAAAGCCAGGGCTCGCCTGACCCAGGCTGGGCTGCGGCCAAATCCGACGCTTGAGGTTGAACAAAGCTCCGGCCGTCTGGCCGGTTCGCCCGGTGACAGCGAGTTCAGCGCCGGGATCGCGGTTCCACTCGAACTATTCGGGCGACGGCAGCGGCGCATTGATGTGGCAAATGCCGAAATCACCTTGCGAGAGGCTGAGATCACTGCCCGGCAGCGAACTCTGGCGAGTCAGATATTTGTGTCTTACACCGAAGCCCTCGCGGCATTGCGTGAGCTACAGGTGTCAGAGGAACTGCTAAGTCTTGACGTGCGGACCGTCGAGTTTGTGCAGATCCGCGTAAACGAAGGCGAGACACCGCCGCTCGAACTTAGCCTTCTGCAAACCGAGGTTGAGCGGCTGCGGGCCCGCCGGCAGTTAGTTGAGGGACGGCTGCAGGCCGCACTGACACGGTTGAGATTCTACGCCGGAGTCGAGCCGCAAGCGCCTTTCAAACTTCGCGAAGATATATCAACGGCGACTCTCCCGTCACTTCCACCCTCCATCGATACAGGTATTGCCGTCGGGTTGCGCAACCGGCCGGAGATTCGGCTTGCCGAGCTGGACGAGCAGCTTGCAAGCGCCGGTCTTCGGCTGATCAATTCTCAGAGCAGGCCGGATCTAACCGCTTATACCCGTTACACTCAGGGACGTTCATCCATCGATCTACCGACCGGCCCGTTTCCGCAGGATCGCGATCGATCGCTAACCTTTGGTGTTGCAATTACCCTGCCGCTATTCAACAAGAACCAGGGAGCAAAGGCGGAAGCGGCGATCACGATACGCCAGGCTCAGGAACGCCGAGCGTTTGCCGAGCAGTTTATTAAGAACGAGATCACTGTTGCATTTCAACGGATCGAAGCGGCCAACCGGTCGCTGATGACCCTCGAAACCGCCGTGCTGCCGCGCTCGCGTCAAAACATTGAAACCATTAGAAGAGTTTATGAACTGGGAGAACTCAAGATCACTGATCTGATTGCGGAACAGCGCAGATTGTTGGATGCCAACCGTGATCTGACCGAGACTCTGACGGAACGCTACCGAGCGCAGGCCGATCTATTTATTGCACTAGGAATAACACTGTAAATCTGAGGAAGTTATGTCAAATAAGAATATCGCAGAACCAAACGAGCACGAAAGAAACGACGAAGCAGAGCTTGAACGTCTCGAGAACAATTTTGATCGGGACGATGTCCAAGTCGAGACTACCCGACCAGGTCTAGCTAAATCAGCTAGGGCTTGGATTATCACTGCGGTTATTGCCGGCGTGATTGCTGTCCTGGGTATCATCTGGATTGCCAGTAGAAGCTCGTCCACTGACGTCAATGTTGCCGTTAAAGAAGAGAAAAAAGAGGAGCCGGGCCATACCGAGGGCGAGGAAGGGGAAGAGGTAAAGCTCGACCCCGAAATGCTCGAATCAGCGGGAATCCAGACTGAGACGGTGACCCAGCGGCCGGCGATCGCAAAACTCTACGTTACGGGAGCGGTTGAACTGAATCCCGAAACTACGGAAATGGCTACACCGCTCGTCGGCGGCCGCCTGGAACAGGTTTTCTACGGTGTCGGAGACTATGTTCAGAAGGGTGCAACTCTGGCTCTGATCTCGAGTCCGCAGCTTGCTGAGATGCATGGTAAGACGAACGAGGCCAGGACCCGTCTTAATCTGGCGAATGCAAATTTGGCCCGGGTTCAAAAAGCCGAAAATCGCGTTTCTATCTTGCAGGCAAAAGCAAAACTGGATGAAGCAGAGGCGACTCTGCGACGCACGAAACGTCTCATCGAGCTTGGCGCCGGCGCGGGGAAAGACTCGATCGCAGCGGATACGAATTATAGGACCGCCAAGGCCGATTACGATTTTCAGAGTAACATCGGCTTGAACAAGGAGATCCAAACGGCAAAGGCAGAAGTCGAAACAGCTCGAATCGATTTCGCGGAACTTCAAAATCAACTGCGTACCCTTGGCGTTAGTGAAACTAAAATACAATCTACCGATCACAGAAACGAAAATAATTCGCAGGTTGCGGTACGTGCTCCGCTCTCCGGCGTCATTACGGAACGAAAATTTAATTCCGGCGCCGGGGTCGAAGCGGCAATGCCGATTTTTGCTATCTCTAATCTTTCGACGGTTTACGTTATTGCTAATGTGCCCGAAGCAAACGTTGGCAAGCTTTTTGTGGGTGCAATCGCGGAAATTACGTCTCCGTCAATCGGAACGATCAACGGGCGAGTTGGTTACATAGATCCGCGTCTCGATGAAACATCACGGACCGCCCGGGTAAGGCTTGAGGTTCCAAATACGAACGGTAAACTGCGAGCCGGAATGTTTACGGAAGTCGGATTTCAAACCGGCACGAACACAACCGATGGTGAGGAGCTGGTCGTTCCTAGCGACGCTATCCAGCGAGAAGGCGAAAAGACGATCGTTTTCGTCCCTAAGAACGACGAGCCGGGAGCCTTTGAGGTGCGTGAGGTCGAGGTGGGCGGCGACATAGAAGGCTATACCCGCGTCATTAGCGGGCTCAAGCTTGGCGAGAAGATCGTGACCAAGGGAAGTTTTACTTTAAAAACGCAGATGCAGAAAGGCGAAATGGGCGAGCATTAGTTTGCTTCGTCAGCCCCGGACTTCGGTGATTTTTTATTCAAAGCGGCGTGTGGCCGTCTGAACTCGATAAATAGCTAATATGATCAACGGTCTAATTCGTTTTTCGGTGGAGAACCGCCTTGTTGTTTTGCTCCTCGTCGCAATTATGTCGGCGGCGGGAGCTTATAGTCTGATAAATTTGCCGATCGATGCGGTGCCCGATGTCACCAACGTGCAGGTGCAGGTTTTGACCAGCGCACCATCGCTCGCACCGCTTGAGATGGAGAGGCAGGTGACTTTTCCGGTAGAAGTTGCGATGTCGGGATTGCCCGATGTTGAGGAAATCCGTTCGGTATCGAAATTTGGACTATCGGCGGTCACGATCGTTTTCGACGATTCGGTAGACACCTATTTTGCACGACAGCTAGTACTCGAACGCCTTGCCGCCGCTCGCGAACAAATTCCGGACAGCATTGGCTCACCGGAAATGGGGCCGATCTCCACGGGTCTCGGCGAGATCTACCAGTATGAACTGAGAGCGGCGCCCGATTCCGGTTACGATGCAAAATCGCTTCGAACGGTCCAGGATTGGAATGTGCGTCGGCAGCTGCTGGGCGTGGCGGGTGCGACGGAAATAAACAGCTTTGGCGGGTTTGAGAAACAATTTCAAGTGCAGCTTGATCCGGCAAAGCTTCAGTCTTACGGCCTGACCTTACGCGATGTTTATGAGTCGATTTCGCGTAATAATGCGAATGTTGGCGGGGCATATATTCAAAAAGGTTCGGAGCAGTATCTTTTGCGAGGCATAGGACTCGTCGAAAACCCGGAAGACATCGGCAACATCGTTGTCAAAACTGGCAAGGAAGGCGTTCCGGTTTACGTTAAAGATGTAGGCGAGATCGTCGAAGGCTCGACGGTTAGGCAGGGAGCCGTCACCTCAAACGGGGGGGGTGAGATCGTTGCCGGTATTGTCTTGATGCTCAAGGGCGAAAACTCGCGCACCGTTGTGAATAACGTAAAGGAGCGCGTCGAGACGGTAAAGAAATCACTGCCAAAAGGCGTGGAACTCGTGCCATTCTACGACCGCACGGAACTGATCGACCGGGCCATTGCCACAGTCGAAAAGAATTTGATCGAAGGTGCCATCCTGGTCATCGTCGTGTTGATGCTCCTGCTTGGTAACTGGCGCGGTGCATTGCTTGTGGCCACGATCATCCCGCTCTCAATGTTGTTTGCGGCAATCCTGATGCGGATTTTTAACGTATCCGGAAACCTGATGAGTCTCGGTGCTCTTGACTTCGGGCTGATCGTTGACGGGGCGGTGGTGATGGTTGAAAACACGATTCGGCGAAGGGCTGAGGCACAACATGAAGCCGAACTTTCAGGACACCGAGAAGTTGCGCAGCGGACGATTCTGGAATCTTGTCTGGAAGTGGCTCGCCCCGTCGTATTCGCCGTCGCCATTATCGCCATCGTTTATCTTCCAATTCTCTCCTTGCGGGGCATTGAAGGGAAAATGTTTGTGCCGATGGCTCTAACGGTCGTGTTTGCTCTGGTAGGCTCGCTGCTCCTTTCGTTGACCTATGTTCCCGCAATGATGACCATTGTTTTGGTCGGTAAAGTGTCGGAGAAGGAAAGTTTCCTGATTCGCTGGGCGAAGAAGATATACGAACCCTCTTTGGCATTCGTCGGTCGTTGGCGATCCCAGGCACTGGCGCTTGCCGTCGGCCTGGTGGCTATTTCATTTGCGATATTCCCGTATTTAGGTGCGGAATTTATCCCGCGTCTGGATGAAGGCGATCTGGCCGTACAGGTTCAACAGTTGCCGAGTGTCTCGTTGGAACAGTCGGTTCAAACGACGACGGCGATCGAAAAGGTCCTGATGAAATTCCCCGAAGTCAAGACCGTGATTTCCAAAACTGGCAGGGCCGAAGTCGCTACGGACCCGATGAGCGTTGATTTTTCGGATCTCTATGTAGCTTTAAAACCGCACGACGAATGGGTCACGAAGGATAAGACTGAACTCGTCGAAAAGATGTCGAAAGCTTTGGAGGACGGGGTTCCAAACGCAACTATAAGCTTCTCGCAACCGATTGAGTTGCGTGTAGCCGAGCTTATATCGGGTGTACGCTCGGACGTTGCCATAAAATTGTACGGCGACGACCTCGCCGTGCTGAAAGAGAAGGCCGACGAGATCGTTCGGTCCGTTCAAGCAGTAAAAGGGGCCGAGGACGTAAAAGCCGAAGCGACAAGCGGTTTGCCACAGTTGCAAATTAAGCCCGACCGGGCTGCGATCGCGCGTTATGGCCTTAACGTCGAAGATGTAAATAATCTGGTTGAGTCGGTAGTCGCCGGAAAAGAGGCCGGCCAGGTCTATCAGGGAGAGCAGCGATTCAATTTGGTCGTCCGATTAAACCAAGAATCCGGGAAGGATGTAGATTCAATAAGAGGTTTGATTCTGACAGCCCCTAATGGATCACGCGTCGCCCTTTCGCAGATCGCCGATATTAAACTTGTCGAGGACGCTGCCCAGATCACCCGCGAGGATACACGTCGGCGTATCGGAGTTGAGCTGAATGTGCGCGGGCGCGATATCGGTTCTTTTGTAGCTGAAGCTCAGGCGAAGATTGAAAAGGATGTCCAGCTTCCGCCTGGTTATTACTTGAAATGGGGCGGCACGTTCGAGAATCTGCAGCGTGCATCAGAGCGGCTGCTGATCGTCGTTCCGATTGCGTTATTTCTGATTTTCGTCCTGCTGTATACCACCTTTAATTCGGTAAAGCAGGCCGCCTTGATCTATACCGGAATTCCGTTTGCAATTGTCGGCGGGATCATTGCTCTCGCGTTGCGCGGAATGCCCTTTTCGATCTCGGCGGGTGTCGGATTTATCGCCCTTTTTGGTGTGGCAGTTCTGAACGGCGTGGTTATGATCAGCTTTATCAACCATCTGCGCGAAGAAGGCAAGACGGTGCTCGAAGCCGTTAAGGAAGGCGCGGAGACACGCTTACGACCCGTCCTGATGACAGCCCTTGTTGCAAGTCTCGGCTTTATCCCAATGGCCCTCGCGACATCAGCCGGAGCGGAGGTGCAGCGTCCGCTCGCGACTGTTGTCATCGGCGGCCTGATAACGTCGACACTGCTGACGCTGTTGATCTTGCCGACGCTCTACGGTTGGCTTGAGAAGGATGCAGTAGGTGAGTTTGAGGAGGAAAATGTATGAAAATGATCATTGCGATCGTACGACCATTTACTGTTGAGAAGCTGGTAGTAGCTTTTGAGAACATCGAGAACTTCCCGGGCGTGACAATGACGGACGCGGCAGGTTTTGGCAAGGGGCCGAGATCGGCGGAAGTCGATGTACTCGATCCGTTTCGCCGCAGCAGAAAGATCGAGATCGTTTGTCAGGACACGATGGTGCCGACAATCGTTGACGCGATCAAGCGGAATGCTCATACGGGCCGCAAAGGTGACGGTTTTATCCTTGTGCTGCCTATCGAGGACTCAATGATGATCTGACGAGGCAAATGTTGTCTCAAGGGCTGAGCGAACCGGCTTGTCCGCGCTCACACCCTTTCGCCGGGCAGGTAAGGAGAGTGAACTATTATGTTGAAGAAACTTATATCTCTGGCATTAGTGACGGCCATCTGCGGTAGCTCTATTGTCGTATCGGCGGCAGTCCCGTCAAACGATGATGAAAAGCAGGCCGAAAAGACGAGGGCCGAGATCCGTAAGCTCGGTACCGGGACGGACGCCAAAATCGAACTCGAATTACGGGATAAAACAAAGGTCAAAGGCTACGTCAGCGAAGCGAATGATAACGATTTTGTTGTAGTTAATCCGAATACCAAAACTAGCACGACCGTTGCCTATCCGCAGGTCAGAAAAGCGAAAGGTAACAACTTGTCGGGCGGCGTCAAGATCGCGTTAACGTTGGCCGTCGTGGCCGCGGTGACCTTTCTGTCTTATAAGTACGGGCGAAGGAACAGGCGGTATGGGTATTAGGAGACAGATGATCGGTTAGGAGGTTTTACCGTGAATATATATTTATCAAGAATCAATCGCGCGAACATTTTTGTTCTCTCGATCTTATTTATCACCGCTGGCGTCACCGCCTTAAAAGCGCAGGATCAAAATAGCTACGTGATATCTGCGAAGGCTGGCGGCATTAACTTTGTCAGCGGCGAAGCAAGCTATTTGGCCAAAGGAGAATCGCAAATCCGGAGCGTGACAAACACCGACACGATCTCGTCTGGCGACAGGTTGATGACCAGCCCGGACGGACGCGTCGAACTTTTATTAAATCCCGGGGGCTTTCTAAGGCTCTCGGGAGATTCGGAGATTGAGATGGTCGATGCCTCGCTCGATTCGTTAAGCGTGGCATTTTCAAAAGGAACGGCGATCATCGAAATTGCCGGCTCGGGTGACTCGCTCGCACCGGTCACTCTTCGCTCAGGTCTGAGCGTTATTGTGCTCGATCGCAAGGGCGTCTATCGAGTTCAGGCCCCGTCGGCGACGGATTCGGTGACTGTCCGTGTCTTCAAGGGAAAAGCACGGGTGAACGGCGAAGAGGTCAAGGATGGCAGAGAGATCTCGGTGTTACGAAACGGCGAGTTCACGACAGCGAAGTTCGATACTAAGCAAAGGGATGATTTCGACCTGTGGAGTTCGTCGCGGGCGGAGACCCTCGCGTCGTTGAACGGCAAGTTGTCCAAGCAGACCCTTGGACGGCTTTCGTCCAGCTACCGAAACGACCCGTTCGGTCGTCGAGGTCTCTCCGGCTATTGGCTCTCCTCGTCGTTATTCGGCACCCGTACGTTTCTGCCATACCATTCCGGCTGGTCGTCACCTTACGGGTTTGGGTATCACCGCCATTTCGGATTCTCAAATTCGGGCTTCAGCCTTTTCGGGCGGCGAAATATTGGATTCGGAGTTGGCAGTCACAGAGTAGTTCATCGCCCGGTTGTCCGCGTTGTGCATAAAGGCGGGCGGCGACATTAGTCGCCCATATTAATAGTTTCGGGCTCCACGCCCGATAGCTCAGTGCGGGAGCAAGCCTGCACAAATCCTCTCCTCGACGAGGTTGATCGGCACGTTTTGTGTGCCGTGGGTTACAGCCTGAAAAGGCAAGGAGAAAATATGATAAGGAAGATACTAGATCTGAAACGTGGAGCATCGATGCTGTTTCTTGGCCTGACGCTGGTCGGGCTGGGAAGCGTTGCGGCCAGCGCTCAACACCATGGGGGTCGATCTCAAGGGCGGCGCGACGTACATCATCGCCCAACCTATCGGCAGCCGGTTGTCCGCACGCCTGTGTATTACGGTAATACTCGATACGGCAACAACGGCGGCTACTATGGAAACAGTGGATACGGCAACAAAAGTAATTATGGCCGCGAGACGTATTATCCGCAGCAGCGCCGTTCGACGGTCGGCAGCATCTTCAGGGTGATCCTAGGCGGAGGCCGCACGAGCAGCCATTACCGTCGCCGTCACCGTTGATGAGGTTGGCCGCAATGGAGCGGATAACCAATGACGGGCGTGGGGCAGTCGCAAACTGTCCTCCGTGCGGCTCTGCGTCGAAAGCCGCCGGGCAACTTTGATTTGAACAGGCTTTAATGGAGCGATAAAAGATGTCTGCAACAGAAACCGTAGCGAACGTGAAAACCCCCTCGGTATTGGGCGACCGCAAATTTCAGTGGCTTGTTTTTAGTGTCGCACTGGTCGCTGTTTTCGAATTCTTTTCGCTGGCGGATATTGATGTCTTCAAGTTCCTGCTCGCCCCGGTTCCGGCCTGGCAGCCGTATTCGCGATGGGTCGCGGCGGTATTTTTTGCGGTTATCATCCTCGCGATAGGTAGGGGCACGCTTTTAAGCGGGCTGACGGCTCTCGCGAAGCTCAATTTCAAGAGCATAAATCTGCTGATGACGATCGCGATCATCGGTGCGTTCTATCTCGGCGAGTATGAGGAGGCCGCCGTTGTCGTCGTTCTGTTCACGCTTGGTGAGACGCTGGAGAAGTTTGGGATCGCCACAAGTAAATCGGCTTTACAGGCATTGGTCGACCGGGCGCCAAAGACGGCGGCGATCAAAGCGGCAGACGGTCAAATCACCGACACGCCACTTGCCGACATCAAACTCGGCGACATTCTGGTCCTCAAGCCATCCGATATGGTCGCTATGGATGCGGAGGTCATTAGCGGGGCTTCGTCCGTGGACGAATCGACCATTACCGGTGAGCCGCTGCCGCGGGACAAGCACACTGGCGATAACGTTTTCGCCGGAACTTTGAATATGCAGGGCTATCTCGAAGCTCGTGTGACAAAGCTGGCAAAGGATTCGACGCTCGCCAAGATCATCGAAACCACATTCGCGGCGACCAAGACCAAGGCGGAGACGCAGAAGTTTATAGAGACGTTCGCCGGTTACTATACCCCGTCGATCATCTTTATCGCGGTGCTGCTTGTAGCGGTTCCGACGCTTTTGTTTGCTCAGCCGTTCAACGTCTGGTTCGAACAGGCGATCACGATTTTGGTCATCGCGTGCCCGTGTGCCCTGGTCATCAGCACGCCGATCTCTATCTATGCGTCCATCGGGAACGCGTCGGCCCGAGGGGCACTTGTCAAAGGCGGCAAAGGGAACATCTCCTCGCGTGTGCCGCCGGTATCGAGACGTATTCCGAACATCCACTGGCGCAGGCGATTGTTGACGCCGCGCGCGACGAGAAGATCGAGATCCACGGCGTCGAGAACTTTCAGGCCGTGATGGGCAAGGGCGCACAGGCCGACTGTGTGATCTGTTACGACAAACATCACTGCATCGGCAAATTGCCATTCATTACCGAGGAGCATTCGGTTCAGCAAGAGGTCGTCAATAAGGTCGAAGAGTTGCAGCAGCAAGGTAAAACCTCGATCGTGGTCAGCAGCAATGGCGGCGTCGAAGGGATCATCGCCCTCACCGACGAGCTGAAACCGGAAAGCAGGCAGGCCGTGACCGATCTGCGGGAGTTGGGTATCGAGACGATAATGCTGACCGGCGATAACCGTGCTCCGGCCGAGGCGGTCGCCGCCATCGTCGGGATAACCGAAGTAAAAGCCGATATGATGCCTGAGGACAAGGCCGACGCCATTCGCGAACTTCTCAAAAAGTACGGCACCGTGGCAATGGTCGGCGACGGCGTCAATGACGCTCCGGCCCTGGCATTATCGAACGTTGGTATTGCCATGGGGCGGCGGGCAGCGACACGGCCATCGAAGCCGCGTCGATAGCCATTCTCAACGACCGCCTCGAACTGATCCCGTATCTAGTTCGCCTAGGCCGCAAAACGATATCGACCATCCGGCTCAACACCGCCGCCGCCGTGCTGACCAAACTCGTCTTCGTCGTGCTGGCGATCCTGGGCCTGAGCAGCCTGGCAATGGCGATATTCGCCGATGTGGGAGTGACTGTACTCGTTATTTTGAACAGCCTGAGGCTCCTTAAGTTTAGTTAGGTCTCTGCCGTTGCAGAGACGTGCTTCATATCGACGACCGGCCGCTCGGATAATCGATACGCGAAATGAAACAGAAAAAACAAACAACACCGGGGAGCAGTCGCACCAAACCCGAAGCCAACGATGAACTTCCGGGCATCCATCGTATTAGCCCTGCCGATATCGCGGAGCATTTCGGCAAGCCAGAAGACAAGGCTGACAAGGAGTCCGGTAAAAGCTCTCAAGATAAAGAGCCTTCGGAACGGCAAACTTCCGAATGAACGGCGGAATTTTCATTTGTTCTTTTTGCTTGAATGTCGAGATCAACTCAGTTCTGGTTGGGCCTGATTGTCGCAGTCGTTTTGACCTCGATTCTTTACTTGGCTTCCAAGAAAGGATTACGCAGATTTAGGTTTACCAGGTCCGATACTAAGGCCGCGGGTCTAAATCGCAAAGGGAGTCGGCGGATGTTGGCAGAACAGAGAAAGAAACGGCGGCGAAAGAAAGTACGCTTTTGACCGCAACGGCTGTAAACAGATGCGATAGGAAGCCTGGAGTTGCTGACATACATTTTATTGTGAACAGGAGAAGAAAATATGAATTGTCCAGCATGTGTGAGTGAGAGTTTGGTTATGTCCGAAAGACAGGGCATAGAGATCGATTATTGTTCCAAGTGTCGCGGAGTATGGCTCGACCGGGGCGAATTAGACAAGATAATCGAGCGGTCAGTAGGTGGTGAGCCTGCGAGGGACACCGAACGCGATCAGCGCGGTTATTCCGACCGTGAGGACTCGCGTCACGGCGGGTACAAAAAGCGTAAAGGCTTTCTCTCGGAACTCTTTGACTGATGAACAGATTTCTTGTTTATGCTGCTTGGTTGATTTCGTTGTCGTCTATGGGCGGCAGCTTCTTTTTTAGCGAAGTAATGGAATTGCCGCCGTGCGTGTTGTGTTGGTACCAGCGTATAGCGATGTATCCGCTCGTTTTGATAATCGGTGTAGGAATAATTCTGAACGATCGCAGGATGAAGGCGTACGCCCTGCCGTTCGCCCTCATCGGCCTCGCGATAGCCGTATATCACAACCTGCTTTATTACGGGTTTATCCCCGAGAGCATCACGCCGTGCACGCAGGGTATTTCCTGCACATCGCGCCAGATCGAATGGTTCGGATTTATTACCATCCCATTGATGGCGCTAGTGTCGTTTGTCAGCATCGCCTTATGTTTGCTGTTTTATAGATCAGAGGAAAAATAGCTTATGCGAAAAGAAATCATTATTTTGGCTGCGGTCATACTGGTAGCGATAGTCGCCTTTGTGCTCGGCTCAAACTATTACCGAAGTTCGATTCAAAACAAACCGGTAGCGACTAACAGTAATTCAAACAAAGCCACGGTCAATACCGAAGCTCTCGTTCGACCTGACAGTCCTACTCTCGGCCCGGCTGATGCAAAGGTAACGCTCGTCGAATTCTATGACCCGGAATGCGAAGCCTGTGCCGCGTTTGGGCCGATCGTTAAGAAGATCCTCAACGAGAACGAGGGCAAAGCCCGACTGGTCATGCGATATCTGCCGCTTCATCCAAACTCGATGAAGGCGGCAATTTTCACCGAAGTAGCGGGCGAACAGGGCAAATACTGGCAGGCTCAGGAATTGCTTTTCCAAAAGCAGTCTGAATGGGGCCAGAAACACGGACAGCCCGCCGCGGCGCCATCTGATATTGACGCGTTGTTTGAAAAATATGGGATGGCGTTAGGCATGGATCTGCAAAAAATGAAGACCGCGATGACCCAAAACCAGTACTCGGCCAAGATCGAACGCGACAAAAAAGACGCCCAAGGCCTCGGCATTCGGCAAACACCGACATTCTTCGTCAACGGCCGCCCGCTCGCCCGCTTCGGCGAGCCTGAACTAAGATCCCTCATCGCCGAGGAGATGGCAAAGTAATGACGCATTAAGTTGAAGTTACAGCTGAGCTCATGCGGGTGTATCGCAACTCCAAATACTTTGATGGGTTTCTGAGGAGCAGAAATATGAATAGAACGGCATCATTCTTGTATCGCCGGTCGAGAAAGCAGTTTTGATCCGAAAGAAAGAAAAGCATTGGTAGAGAAGATAATCGAAATTGACCAGTTGCCGCTTTCAGCATCACGACGATCTTCGATATATGCGATCTGAAATATGACAGTTTTAGTTAAGAGTAACCTGCCCATTCCAGCTGAGATAGCCTGGCAGCTAGTGAAGCGAAGTCAGACGCTAGTATTTGTCACACGTGGAATCCTGGGTTTCCGGTCGGGTGATTTTCCAGCGGTCTGGCAGGAAGGACAGTTGGTCACGACCCGATTATACGCTTTTGGACTAGTGCCGCTTTGGATGCACTCTTTGAAGTTTGAGCGAATTGATGATGTCCGAATGGAGCTAGCGACGAGCGAAAGTGGTGGAGTGATCTCAGTCTGGAACCATTTGATCGAGGTCGAAGAAGAATCGTCGGTCAGTTGCAGATATTCGGACAAAGTTGAAATCAAGGCGGGCCTCCTGACGCCATTTGTTTGGTTATTTGCGCAGTTATTCTACAGATTTCGACAGAGACGATGGCGGTTATTGGCGAAGAAAGGAAGCTAGGACAAAAACCTATGGGACAAGGACAGGGACACAAAGTTCGCCGGCCGCTGGGGCTCTATGAACTTTATTCATGCACGTGAACATTTGAGTCAACCTCATTTCCGAAACGCAACAAGGAACGATTAGGAACGAGAATGGACATTTTTTGGCAGGAGCTAACCTATGGATTGCCCGATATGCGGCAGTTGGCGCACGTCGTTATTCGTATGATCGCCGCCGTAATACTCGGTGCGGTCATCGGTTTCGAGCGTGAAAAGGCCGGCAAAGAGGCAGGCTTGCGAACGCACATTCTGGTGGCTCTGGGCACTTGCGTCTTTGTGTTGGCTTGCTCCGGTTACGGGATGTCCTCGGACGGTTTGTCGCGTGTCATTCAGGGAATTGTCACCGGCATCGGCTTTCTCGGCGCGGGTTCGATTCTCAAATTAAATGAAGAACGCGATATTCAAGGATTGACCACGGCAGCCGGAATTTGGATGACCTCAGCCATCGGCGTCACTGTCGGTTTAGGAACGCTCGGCCTGGCATTGATCGCCACGGTTTTAACTGTTGTTATCCTTTCCTTCATTGGGCGGGCTAATCACAAAGCAGAGGAAAAATAAGCCCAAGCGTTATAAGGAGAAATTATGGGAAGCGGACACGCACACGGGGTTTCGGCGGCCGGTAAGAATAAGCGACAACTGACGATCGTCTTTTTCATGACGTTCTTTTACCTCGTCGTCGAGGTGATCGGGGGATTTTGGACCGGAAGTTTGGCGTTGCTCGCCGACGCGGGGCATATGTTGACGGATGTTGCGGGCGTCGGGCTTGCCCTGCTCGCGATCAAGTTTGCCGAGCGGCCCGCTTCGCCCGAGCGCACTTACGGATACTACCGCGTCGAGATACTCGCGGCGCTCACCAATGCCGTTGTGCTGATCTTAATCTCGCTGTACATTCTCTACGAGGCCTACCAGCGGTTTAAAAATCCGCCCGAAGTGGAAAGCGGCTGGATGCTCGGGGTGGCGTCGGTCGGACTGGTGATCAACATCGTGGGCGTCATGATCTTGCGTGCCGGTTCGAAGGAAAGCCTTAACATGAAGGGAGCCTATTTCGAAGTGCTCTCGGACATGCTCACCTCCATCGGCGTGATCATAGCGGGTGTCATCATGCTGACGACAGGTTGGTACTATGCCGACCCGCTTATTTCCGCTGGAATCGGTCTCTTCATCTTGCCGCGAACGTGGATCTTGCTCAAAGATGCGGTCGGCGTTCTCCTCGAAGGCACGCCGTCTGACGTAAATATCGTTAAACTCCGCGAAAGCTTGTCCGCCCTAGAAGGCGTCGCCGAGATTCACGACCTACACGTTTGGTCGCTCACATCGGGGGTAAATGCCCTCAGCGTTCACGCCGTGCTCGCGGACGGCGCTGAACATGACGACGTCCTGACAAGTGTTCATGAGCACTGCGTCGAGGAACTAAAGATCACACAGGTGACAGTGCAGACCGAACGCGAGGGCTTTGCGAGTCACGAGACGCATATTTAAGAACGCAATGGAACAAGAAACAAACTTTTTTCATGTTCTTACGGAGCATCAGCTCATAATTTTCGTAGGTGCGAGTTTGCTGATTATTATCCTGTTATTAGGAATAGGCATTATTTTCAATAAGCGATCAGAGAGACGTTCGAAGGGAGGCTCAAAATGAAACCCGATCAAGTATTGGCAACCGCAATTTCTCAAGAGTTAGCATTGGCTGAATCGCTTGTTGAAAGCGGCGACTTGAATTTAGCCTTTCATCACCTCGAACGCGCTCACGTTCTAGGTCAGGCATCGACCTATCAACACACTTGCATACATTGGCGGATGTTTAAGCTAGCGGTCAGGCAGCGTTCGCCCCGCGAGATATGGGGACAGATCGTTCGACTTATCGGAGCCTCGACAAAAACGCCTTTGGGTATCTATCCGACTGGCAACACCGGCGGGGCGAACGTGTGGTTTTTCAAGTCAATGCCTGTTCCCGAAGACTTAGCAAAGATTCTTATTAGAAAGTGATCTGATTATTCAGATAGGACGACGTGTATGAGATCGCAGAATCCGGCCAAGACTTTGCCGTTTAGTCGACGCCGAACTACCGGTCGAGAATTTCTACGTATGGCATGACCGATCGGTGCTTCACTTTTTGACCGATGAGCACGACCTTCCATTCTTGAAATCAGCTAGCTGGTGTAAACAAGTCCCCCGCCCCGCCGTTGCTGTTTGAAAACAGACAGCTCCTGTCTCTTTTTATACATGGTAGCGGCATCGTCTTCTAGAATACTCCCAGTAAATTCAATAAAGTGCGGAAAAAATGAGTGGCATAGCCATTGCAATTGGTCTCTGGTATATGAAAGGTCAGATCGCGCGATTGTTTGGATTTATCGTTCTGGGTAGCATCCTGTTCACATTTGTCTCGCCTGTTGCGATACTCGCCCATGGCGGTGAGGATCATGGTGACGCGAAGCCAAAGTCCACGGCGAACGCGAAGGGCGTTGTATCCCATTCGACTCGTTTGGGCGAACTCGAGCTAATGGTAAAGCACCCTTCGATGGAGCCGGACACGCCTACGACCGGGGTTCTTTTTATTACGAAATTTGAGACCAATGAACCTTTTAAGCTTGCCGATGCAAAGGTCGAGGTCGAATCGGCGAGCGGTACGGTCTTTAATGCGACGGTTGCGGCTGGCGAACAGGCGGGCACATACAGCGTGACCTTTCCGGCGATGCCGTCCGGCGTTTACAAGATGCGGGCTAACGTCTCGCACGATGGCGAAACCGACACCGCCACTTTTTCCGGAATCGAAGTAAAGCCGCCCGCGGTTACGGCCGAGGGCGGAACGTCTTGGTTCACCCAATTGGTGATCGGCGTTGTCTTTTTGATTGTAATTATTTTGCTTTTCGGGCTTGTGTTTTTCGTGTGGCGTTTCGCCGCTGGCCCCGGAGTTAACGAGGAAGCACTTTCTGCGTAAGATTCTAGCGAACATCGTTTACCGACACTCCATGGGCATAAGGAATATTTTAGCGATCGTAGTTGAGTATTCAGCAAAGCTCGGTTTAGCCGTCCTCCTTTTTGGCAGCTTTCATTCGGCATTGGCCCAGCAAACTGATCCCTCGCCCGTGCCGACTCCGGCACCGTCGCTTCAATACATTGGTCAGGATGGCATGAGTGTCGAGCAGCTTGTAGAGAGCGCGGGCAGCCGTCGGGCGGATCTGCTTGCGGCGCGGCAGCGACTCGTGATCGCCGAAGGACGTCTAGTTCAAGCCGGACTTCGGCCAAATCCGGTCTTTAGTACCGAATTCGGCAGCCCCCGTTTTCTGGGCGGCGAAAGCGAATATGACTTTTCGGCAGGGTTGGCTCAACCTTTCGAGCTTGGAGGGAAACGTGGAAAGCGACGGGCCGTCGCGGAACTTGAGCTCCAACAGGTTCGGGCCGAGGTCGCGGCTATCGAACGGAATATCGCCGTCGAAATTCGCCGGGATTACGCTCGGGCCATATCGGCCGCGCGGCAGCTCGATGTATTGGAAAGACTCCTGGCGGCTGACGCGGAACTGGTTCGGGTGACGGAAGCACGCTTAAATGAGGGCGATGTGGCACCGCTCGACCTGAATTTAGTCAAGGTTGAAAGCGACCGCCTGAAAATTCAAAGAATCGAAGCAAGAAACGAATTGGAAACTGCCTTATTAAGAATTCGAACGCTGATCGGAGCCGATGTCGCTGAACCGATTCGCTTGGCGCCTCAGTCCGACCGGCCGCCGCGCCTCGATCTGGGACTTGGCGAACTTACCCAAAAGGCTCTGAGCGATCGCTCCGACTTACAGGCCGCTCGGATCGGCGAACGCCTTGGAACCGCTAAGCTAAGCTTGGCACGGGCTCAGGCGGCTCCAGATATCACGCCATCAGTGCGTTTTTCGCGTACCAAAGCATTTACCGATCTGCCCGCATCGGCCGGCGGCGGGCGTGCCAATAATTTAGACAACGAGCTGACATTCGGCGTGTCGATAGATCTTCCGGTGTCCAACCGCAACCAAGGCGGAATTGCAGCCGCTGTCGGTGAGCAGGTTCAAGCGGTGCGGACACGGGAATTTTTAGAGGCAACAATACGGCGTGATGTCGCAGTTGCTTACGGCCAGTATCGGGCCGCCGCGGAAAAGCTGGTGTTGTACACAACTCAAATCCTGCCGAGATCTGAGACAAATCTACAGACCGTTCGGGCGGCGTATAATGCCGGCGAGTTTTCGGTGTTCGAGGTCGTTAACGAACAGCGTCGCTTGAATGAGAACGTCACGAATTACAACCGGGTTTTGGAAGAATACTACACGACCCTGACAGCACTCGAGGCAGCAGTCGGTGCGGCCCTGCCGCCATCCGCATTCATGCCGGGATCGACATCGGTCCTTCCCGATACCAGGATAGTGCCGAGACAGTTTACCAGGGAAGAATTTTTGAAGTCGAATAACGAGAATAAAACCGAACGGATCGGTTCGTTAGAGACGACCAAAAGGAAAATAGAAGAGGAGAAAAAATGAAAACACTCATATTCGTAACTTTGATTACCGTGAGCCTATTATCACTAGCGTGTTCGGGCGGAACAACAACGCCTGCTGCCAACACAGCTTCCGCGAATAAAGCGCCTGCGAACGCGAATACAGTAAATAACGCCGCCGCACCAGCAAAAACCGATGAGATTCCGGCCTCCGTCAAGGCGGCACTTCCCGGAGCGCAGACATTTTCGGCCATGCACAAAGAGCTGACCGATGCTCAGATCTCATCTATTGAAAAAGACACGGGCGGGAAAGTCTCCGAAAAAAATCATCATTCCTATCCGGGATTTTCCACTGCGAATGGTACAAAAACGCAGATCGGATCGGTCACGATCGTCAAGGCGGCAGGCAAGGAGATCATAGTTATTTATGAGAACAAGGAAGGGTCGCCGTCAATTAAAGAGATCAAGGCCGAGGGCGTGCCGGCCGGTTTTCTCAGCCAGTTTGCCGGAAAGGGCCATGATGACGATCTGCTGCTAGGGGCTGATATCAAGGCGAACGGTGCGAAGGATGATCTGGCTAAAGCGATCACGGACGCCGTGAGGATCGATGTTTTGTCAATGCAGGCTCTGTACGGTAAGGCACACGCACATTAATGTATAGGTCCATCAAAAACTTAATCCTCAGGGCTCGTTCAGTTTGTCCAAGGGGGAGACGATCTCAGATATCGTTCTTAGCCTCCGTCTGGGTAATCGCGTTAAGTCTCGTGACAGCCTTCGTTGCGAACGGACAAGCTCCTGCAGGGACGGCGGCAGGTGCGATCTCGACGATTACCTCCGAACGGAATGTGAAAAATGACAGCGGCGAGCTGACTGTCATTATGAAACGTCTTCCCGGCGATCCGCGCTCCGGTGAAACTGGACATGTACTTATCTCACTGAGCGAGACGGTTCAGGGCGGGTTCGGGTCGGGGCCGTTGCCGGTCGAAAAGGCCGCCGTCGTGTTTAGCACAACGAGACCTGACGGTGCGGCGGTTGCCGGTAATATCGCGGCGACGGAAGAGCCGGGCGGTTTGTACCGGGGAACTTATGTTTTTGACAGCGCGGGCGACTACAAAATAGTTTTTTCGATAACCACCGACGACAAAAGGACGTTTTCGGCTGATTTCCCTGTCACAGTTTCACGAGCACCGATCCGGACATCTTTTTGGGTCGGTCTTCTGATCCTGCTTCTGCTTTCGGGCGTTTCGTTCGCGGTTGTCTTTTATGCCTTGAAAAGAAAAGGGGATACGTCTTTTCGGCGACTTGCACCGGTAGGTGCGATTGTTCTAACGGTGTTTCTATTGAGCACGGTTGTACTGGCGTATCTTATTCCGCCTTCTCAGACGCGCGAAACGGCTGCGATTCCTCCAGACGCCTTTTCAACTGCAGCGGTTAACGAGTTGTCAAAGGGAACGACGATCACCGTGCCGAAAGAATCGCAGCTACTGTTTGGGATAAAGACTCAGTTGATCGACACGAGACAAATTACGAGCGGTTTGAAAACCACGGGAGTAGTCAGGGCTCGACCGGACGCTAAAGGAGTTGTGACGGCTCAGGTGCCGGGAAGGATCGTTCTTAATCAGGCGGTATCTTTAGGTTCTGCTGTTGGTCGCGGCGAACAGATTGGATACGTCGAACAAGTGCTAGATGTATCGGGACAGACCGGGCTCGAGTCGCAAAGACTGGATGTCGAAGCGCAGCAGCGGGAGGTTGAAGCGCGGAAGTTGGAACTCCGAAATACTGTCCTTTCGCTCCAGTCGCAACAGGCACAGTCACGAGCTGCGGCCGGGCAAGCAAGGACGCGTCTCGCGCAGGCGCAGCGTGAACTTCGAAGATCGCAGAACCTTTTGGAAGTCGGGGCAGTACCGCGAAAACGTGTCGAGGAAGCGCAAACCGCCGTAAGGGTTATCGACGATGAAGTAACTTCGGCCGAGAAGCAGGTCGTTTTATTGGGCGAGCAGATCAAATCCGCCCAGGCCGGACAAAGTATTTTCCGCTCGCCTACGGTCAGGCAGCCCATGCGGAATTTTCCGCTAATATCGCCCATAACGGGAATAATCGACCAGATCAAAGCCACGAGCGGCCAGCAAGTCGCGAGCGGGGCGGAATTACTCAACATCGTCAACTTGTCCACCGTCCTTTTAGAAGCTCAGGTTTTTGAGAAAGACCTCACGACGGTTCGAGAATCCACACGGGCAAGTTTTACATCTTCGGCCCTAGCCGGCGAGGTCTACACAATTGGTACTGCTGACGGTGACGGAAGACTTGTTTCGGTTGGACAAACCGTGAATGAGCAGACCCGAACCGTGCCGGTAATATACGAGGTCAAGAATCCATTCAACCGGCTTAAGGACGGTAATTTTATTGAGATCACGATTGACACCAGCGGAGACCGTAAGGTGCTCGCAGTGCCAAAATCGGCGGTAGTTCGCGAGCTAGGCGAGACTTTTGTGTTCGTCTTTGACGGCGGTGAGACATTCGAGCGGCGTCAAGTCGCACTGGGGGCCGAAGGTGCGGATTTCTACGAGATCGTATCAGGATTGAAAGAGGGCGAGCGGATCGTGATTGAAGGAGTTTATCAGCTTCGCACTACGCAGGCTGGTGAATAGATCAAGATGAGTGATCGCCGAGGAAAATAATCGAGAGAAAGAATAATGACAAAGAAAATGATTTTGGGAACCGTTTTAGTAATTTCATCATTTGGCATTTTTTTAACGGCATGTAATGTCGGGGCAGATTCGCTAGGCGTTAACAACGCAAATGCCGCGAATACGGTTGTCAGCGAAACAAATTCTGCGAATACGACCGCTTCGGATTCGGCCTTTAAGGTTGATTTCAAAACGGAGCCGGGCCAGATTCAGGCCGGTGCTCCGGCAACGCTGGTTTTTACCGTAAAAGACAGTAAGAGCTCGGTCGTGAAGGATCTGCAGATCGTTCATGAAAAGCCAATGCATTTACTGATCGTGTCGAAGGATCTCGCAGAGTTCTATCATGTGCACCCCGAGCCATCCGCAGATGGGTCCTATCGAGTCCAGCACACGTTTCCGAACGGCGGCGATTTCAAACTTTATGCAGACTTCACTCCGCCTAATGCGAAGCAAGTGGTCGAACGCATTGATGTGAAGGTCTCGGGAACTGAAAGGGCAAAGGTCGCTCTCGTTGCGGATACAAAGCTGGAAAAATCGGTTGATGGCGTGAAGGTGACGATGAAGCCGAGTGCGAAGATCGAGGCGGGACAGGAACTGACGCTTGATTTCGCGGTCTTTGACGCGAAAACCGGAAAGCCCGCGACCGATCTGCAAAATTACCTGGGCGAATTGGCGCACTTCGTCATTATCAGCGAAGACCTGGTCGATTTCGTCCATGCACACCCGATGGCAAAGGGCGAAAAGATGGACGGGATGAAGATGGACGGCGATAAGAAGGAAAAAGATCACAACGCCGACGGCCATTCGCACGGGGCAGATTCGAAAGACCCGAAAAAACCAAGTGCTTACGAGGTTTCGGCTCATACCGCGTTCCCACGGGCGGGGCTTTACAAGCTTTGGGCCCAGTTTCAACGTGGCGGGAAGGTTATCAGCGTTCCGTTTATCGTGAATGTTCCGGCAGGTTCGGCTAAACAGGTGAAGGCCGCGAACGTTCCTGCGGGAGCGACGAAGATCACTGTTTCATCTAAAGGCTACGAGCCGTCATCCGTTTCGTTCGTCAAAGGACAACCTGTTAAGTTAGCTTTCTATCGAGCCGATTCGGAGAATTGTGGCGACGAGGTCGTCTTTGCCAAGCAAAAGATACGAAAGAAACTACCCGTCGGCGAGACAGTCCTGGTCGAATTCACGCCAACCGAAGCCGGCGAGATCGCATTCGCCTGCGGGATGGACATGTTGCGAGGAAAGCTGATCGTCGTTGAGCAATGAGAGATGACATCAATTGAACAACTGCTGATGTCAGCTGCAAATTACATGACATCGGACAAGAAATAAGCGATGTCGGGCGTTAGTTAAGAGACATCGGACGGGAAATTAATGATGTCGGACGAGAAATAAGTGACATCGGACGCTAAATAAGCGATGTCTGTGGGCAGAGAAACGACATTAATCGTAGATTAAGCGACGTAAATTGGAAAAGAATTGAGAAAAATTGACGAATATTAGAGGAGATAAATATGAAAAGATCACTGATTGCCCTGTTTTTACTGGTTACCGGCGTGGTTGGCGTCGGGGTTGTTGCGGTGAACGTCGAGGCTCACACCAGAACGGTCAAAATTAGCGTCTCGGAGAAGCGGCTTTTCGCCGTCGTCGATCGACGCCGAGGCGGGACATAAGCTAAATCTTGTGTTTAACCGCGCTGACAAGAACAACTGCGGCAGCAAGGTCGTATTTGCAAAGCTGGGTATTACCAAAAATCTGCCGGTGGGCAAAGATGTTGTCGTTAGCATCACGCCGACCGAGGCGGGACAAATATCATTTGCCTGCGGAATGGGAATGTACAAGGGAAGCATCGTCGTTAGCGAGGGCTGAGACCGCCTAAGTTAAAAGGGGGAAGAAAATGAAAACACTATTGTTAACGGCCACGTTGGGGCTGGCCGCCGTAGGTTTGGCCGCGTGCGGTCAGGCGGGGGCAACTCGAGTTCCATGAATCATAACTCGATGATGAAGAATTCAAATTCATCAATGAATATGAACGGCATGGATTACAATTCAATGCCGATGAACTCGAACATGTCGATGGATCATTCGTCGATGAAAAGCTCGCCGAATGCAGCGAGTCAGCCTTACGATCTGCAGTTTATAGATACGATGACTGCCCATCACAGGGGCCGTCGATATGGCGAAGATGGTTGACGGTAAAACTCAAAATCCCGACATCAAGAAGTTCGCCGCGCAGATCATTGCCGATCAGGAAAAAGAGATCGGTCAGATGAAAGGATGGCGGAGCAGTGGTTCGCGGAAAGCCAGCGGCCATGAACATGGAAATGCCCGGCATGATGGATTCCCATGAATATGGATATGGCGAAGCTTACAAACTCCAAGGAGAAGGAATTTGACCTTGCGTTTATCGACATGATGACTCCGCACCACGAGGGAGCTGTTGCGATGGCGAAAGAAGCGTTGCAGAAGAGCGAAAAGGCAGAGATCAAAACGTTCGCCAGTCAGATTATCAAAGCTCAAGAAGCTGAGATAAAGATGATGAGCGAGTGGAAGGCGAAGTGGAGTAAATAGAAATCCCCGCACCTGATTCAAAATGCTAAATGGTGTTATCAAATGGTCCCTTCAGAACCGGTTGATCGTCGTCGCGATCTCTGCCCTTTGCTTGTCTGGGGCAGTTACGTGGCGTTGAATTTGCCGGTTGATGTCTTTCGGATCTAAATAAACCGACGATCACCGTCCTTACCGAAGCCAACGGCCTTGCACCGGAAGAGGTCGAGACGCAGGTGTCTTTCCGATCGAGACCGTGATGAATGGTGTCCCCGGCGTGTCCCGAGTTCGCTCGGTAAGCGGCGTCGGGTTGTCCATCGTTTACGTTGAGTTTGAATGGGGAACGGATATTTACCGAAACCGGCAGCTTGTTTCGGAAAAGATAACGAAGCTCGCGAGCAGTTGCCGGAAGGAGTGTCACCATTTCTCGCTCCCATCTCGTCAATAATGGGCGAGATCATGCTGATCGCGGTGTCGAGCAAGGACGGAACGACCGACCCTTTAGAACTGCGAACCTTGGCAGACTGGACCATCCGTCCTCGGCTATTGACTATCACCGGGGTTTTCTCAGGTTATTCCCATCGGGGAGGGCGTCAAACAGTATCGGGCTCTTGTTTCACCTGAAAAGCTGAGGCAGTTTGGCATCACCATTGAGGATGTTTCGGTCGCTGGAGAAATCAATATCAACTCCACCGGTGGCTTTGTAGATGCTTAATCGCAGGAGTACTCTTGTTCGGAACCTTGGCAGGTTTTATTCGATCGACGAACTGAAGCAAACGGTTGTTGCGTATCGTAACAACACCCCTATTCGTTTAGGTGATGTAGCCGAAGTACAGTTTGGCGCAAAATTAAGCGGGGGCGAGGCCGGAACGAACGGCAAGCCCGCCGTCATTGTTTCTGTTCAAAAACAGCCCGGGGCAAGCACTCAAGATCTGACAGAACAGGTTGACGAAGCGGTAAAGGAACTGCAAAAGACACTGCCCCCGACGTTGAGATAAACCCTAATCTCTTCCGGCAAGCCAACTTTATCAACGCTTCAATCGGCAATGTTACCGAAGGATTGCGTGACGGTGCGATCCTTGTCGCGATCGTATTGTTTCTGTTTTTGCTGAATTTTTCGCACCACGTTTATAACCTCACGGCAATCCCGCTTTCTTTCATCGTTACCTTTCTTATTCTCTACGCGTTCGGGATCAGTGTTAACAATGACCCTCGGCGGCTTGGCGGTTGCGATCGGCGAGTTGGTTGACGATGCATCGTCGACATTGAGAATATCTTCCGTCGACTCGGCGAAAACCGGAACCTTGAAAATCCGCGTCCTTCTATTGAAGTGATCTATCACGCCTCGCTCGAGGTGCGCTCATCCATCATTTATGCCACGGTGATCGTCGCCTCGTGTTTATTCCGCTTTTCGCCTTATCGGGTGTCGAAGGCAGATTGCTCGCTCCTGGGCCTCGCGTACATTACTGCACTCGTGGCATCTCTGTTCGTAAAGGTTTAACCTTAACGCCCGTCTTGGCGTCGTATCTGTTGCCCCAAACATTTAGGCGAAAAGGAGACAAAGACGGTCGATGGTCCGGTTGAGATCGATCGCGAAGATGAGAATGGTGCCTCCCATTTTCTCGAGAATGTGGCGGTGTTTTCGACCTTCGTCGGCGAGGGAACACCAGGACAGCTTCATAGTTCGCTGGTTAAAAATACGACACGACTTCTACATTGGACGCTCCGTCATCCTTACAAAGTCATCGTCGGGGTGGCTCTAGGTGTTCATCCTGACGATGGCGACTTTCCCGTTTGTTGGCCAAACATCATTCTTGCCGGAGTTTAATGAAGGAACGTACCGTCAATGTTCAGGCCCGCCCGGTACTTCTCTGGCTGAATCCAATCGCATCGGCCAAATTTCCGAGAAACTACTTAGAGGTGCCCGAAGTTATCTCGACCCGGCCGAAGGACGGGAAGGGCCGCCGGAGCTCCGACGAACATGCCGGGAGGGTGTTCACTACACCGAGATCGATGTTGATCTAAAAATCGGTCCGTTCGCGTGAGGAGATCCTTTCGGCGATCCGAGATAAACTCGCGGGTCGTTCCCGGAGTTATCTAACGTAGGGACAGCCGATCTCTCATCGGTTGGATCATTTGCAGTCTGGTGTTAGGCACAGATCGCGTCCGGTTGTTCGGCGACGATGAGGCACTGCGTTCAAAGGCTGAGGAGATTCGCAATACGATCCAAACCGTCAGGAGCAACGGACGTTTCAGTTGAACGACAGGTGCTGATCCCGCAGGTGCGATTTAATGTTGACCGCGTCAAGGCGGCTTAATATGGGCTCGCCGGGCGAGGTTACGCAGACATTGAAACGGCATTGAACGGGCGAACCGTCTCGCAAGCCATTGATGGAGCCCGGCGTTATGACGTGGTGGTTCGTTTTGATGAAGCGTCTCGCAACATAGTCTGGATGTTTCCAAAATGTCACGATCGATACACCGCAGGAACCTGCAAATTCTATTTCGGCGGTGGCTGCCGTTGAGAATTTTCTGGTCCGGAATCCAGATCTTACGCGAAGACACAAAACGCCGAATTGTAATTGAGCAACGTCGCTGGACGTGATCTTTGGCCTCCAGTGACATTCAAAGCCGTAAGCGTCGCAACACAGGTACAACTGCCGACCGGCTACTCTCGAATATGGAGGCAGTTTCAGGCATCGCAGGAGGCTAACAGAACTTTATCCTGCTTTCGATCTTCCTCACTCTGTCGCGATCTTTTTTCCTGATAAAAGCCTTGGCGACTGGCGAGTAGCCCCCAGGTGATGATAAACATCCCCTAGCGTTGATCGGAGCCGTTCGGGCCTTGCAACTCTCGGGAGTATGCGCGTTTTCCATCGCGACGATGGTGGATTCGTCTCTGGTTGGGATCACATCGCGAAACGGGATCATGATGATCTCGCATTATCTGCACTTGATGAAAGAGGAGGGCGAGGATTTTACCTGAACACATGATCGTACGCGGTTCATTGGAAAGGCTCGTCCTCGTCTTGATGACTGGCTCTGACCGCGGGGCTCTCGTTAATACCCTTCATTCTTGCCGAGGCCCCCGGGCAAAGAGATCCCGCATCCACTCGCGGTCGTCGTTTTAGGCGGCATCCCGACCTCGACTCTGCTCGGACCAAATTGTTACGCCGGCAATCTTCAATAAATTCGGACGGCCTGCAGGTGAGCGAGTCATCGCGGAAACGCGCCCAAGCGACAAAGACTTCGGCGAAAATAACGATCTTCCGCCGTTCGGGACGCGGACGCACGATCTTAATTAAAAGGAAAATAGAATATTGATAAGAAAATCAGGCTAACAC
>JADJBB010000022.1 GCA_016703965.1 Acidobacteriota bacterium | reverse complement strand
ATCTACCCGGCCGGGAACACAGGCGGGGCGAACGTGTGGTTTTTCAGAGTCATTCTGCCTGTTCCCGAAGACTTAGCGGAGATTCATTAGGAGAAGTGATCGGATTATTCCAGATGGAGGACGACAGTTCTTACTTCCAGAGATCGCAGAATCGAGAAGCTGCAGGAACTTTGCCGTTTAGTCGACGCCGAACTACCGGTCGAGAATTTTCTACGTATGGCGATGACCGAGCGGGGTGCTTTACTTTTTGACCGATATGAGCACGACCTTCCATTCTTGAAATCAGCTGGCTGGTGTAAACAAAGTCTCACCCCGCTGTTTGCTGTTTGAGGGAAACGAGACAGCTCCTGTCTCTTTATACATGGTAGCACGGCCTCTGTCTTTTTTTTTCTGGGGGAATACTCCCGTTAAACCCAATAAACATTCAGAAAGCGAGTGGTATAGCTGTTGCATTCAGTTCCGAGTATATGAGAAGTCAGATCGCGCGATATATTGGGTTTTTTATTCTGGAGTACTGCGTCCTGTTCACGATTTGTCCCGCCTGTTGCGATACTCGCCCATGGCGGTGGGGATCATGGTGACGCGAAGCCAAAGTCCACGGCGAACGCGAAGGGCGTTGTATCCCATTCGACTCGTTTGGGCGAACTCAAGGCTAATGGTAAAGCACCCTTCGATGGAGCCGGACACGCCTACGACCGGGGTTCTTTGTCACGAGATTTGAGACCAACGAACCTTTCAAGCACGCGGTGCAAGGGTCGATCGAATCCGCGAACG
This sequence comes from Acidobacteriota bacterium, assembly GCA_016703965.1. Classification (NCBI taxonomy): domain Bacteria; kingdom Pseudomonadati; phylum Acidobacteriota; species Acidobacteriota bacterium. The sequence continues at coordinate 39,852 of JADJBB010000022.1, read as the reverse complement.
GGTACGGTCTTTAGCGCGACCGTTGCGGCTGTAAACTGGCGGGCACATACAGCGTGACCTTTCCGGCGTGCCGTCCGGCGTTTACAAGATGCGGGCTAACGTGTCGCACGACGGCAAGAGCATAAACCTTGCCCGCCACTGAGTCGAAAGTGTAAAGCCGCCCGCGGTTGCGGCGAGGCGGAACGTCTTGGTTCACACAATTAAGTGAATCGGCGTTGTCCTTTTTTTTGCTTGATTTATTTTGCTTTTCGGGCTTCGTGTTTTTCGTGTGGCGTTTCGCCGCTGGCCCAGGAGTTAACGAGGAAGCACTTTCTGCGTAAGATTCTAAGCGAACATCGTTTACCGACACTCCATGGGCATGAGGAACTTCTTTAGCGATCGTGGGTTGAGTATTCAGCAAAGCTCGGTTTAGCCGTCCTCTTTTTTGGCGGCTTTCATTCGGCATTGGCCCAGCAAACTGTTCCCTCGCCCTTGCCGACTCCGGCACCGTCGCTGCAATACATTGGCCCGGATGGCGTGAGCGTCGAGCGGCTTGTAGAAAGTGCGGGCAGGCGTCGGGCGGATCTGCTTGCGGCGCGCAGCGGCTCGTGATCGCCGAAGGGCGCCTCGTTCAAGCCGGACTTCGGCCAAATCCGGTCTTTAGTACCGAATACGGCAGCCCCCGTTTTTTGGGCGGCGAAAGCGAGTATGACTTTTCGGCAGAGCTGGCCCAACCTTTCGAGCTTGGAGAAAAACGTGGAAAGCGTCGTACCGTCGCGGAACTCGAACTCCAACAGGTTCGATCCGAAGTCGCGGCTATCGAACGGAATATCGCGGTCGAAATTCGCCGTGATTATGCTCAGGCTATATCGGCCGCGCGGCAGCTCGATGTATTGGAAAGACTTCTGGCTGCTGACGCGGAATTGGTTCGGGTGACGGAAGCACGCTTAAACGAGGGCGATGTGGCGCCGCTCGACCTGAATTTAGTCAAGGTCGAAAGCGATCGCCTGAAGATCCAAAGGATCGAAGCGAGAAACGAATTGGAAATTGCCTTGTTAAGAATTCGAACGCTGATCGGATCCGATGTCTCGGAACCGCTTCGCTTGGCGCCGCAATCCGATCGGCCTCCACGTCTCGATATGGGTCTTAGCGAACTTACCCAAAAGGCGTTGAACGATCGCTCCGACTTACAGGCCGCCCGGATTGGCGAGCGGCTGGGAACCGCGAGGCTGGACTTGGCCCGTGCTCAGGCGGCTCCGGATATCACGCCGTCGGTGCGCTTTTCACGCACCAAGGCATTTACCGACCTGCCCCAGGCCGGCGGCGGCATTGTCAACAATCTGGACAATGAGCTGACATTCGGCGTGTCGATCGATCTTCCCGTGTCGAACCGTAACCAAGGCGGTATTGCCTCCGCAGTCGGTGAACAGGTTCAGGCGGTGCGGACACGTGAATTTTTAGAGGCGACGATACGGCGTGATGTCGCCGTTGCATACGGCCAGTATCGGGCCGCGGCGGAAAAGCTGGTGTTGTATACAACTCAAATCCTGCCGAGAGCCGAGGCAAATTTGCAGACTGTCCGGGCTGCATATAATGCTGGCGAGTTTTCGGTGTTTGAGGTCGTTAACGAACAGCGTCGTCTGAATGAGAACGTCACGAATTATAACCGGGTTTTGGAAGAATACTACACGACCCTAACGGCACTCGAAGCAGCAGTGGGTGCCGCCCTGCCGCCATCCGCATTCATGCCTGGATCGACATCGGTCCTGCCGGATACGAAGATCGTGCCGCGACAGTTTAACAGGGAAGAATTTTTGAAGTCGATCAACGAGCACAAAGCCGAACGTACCGGATTACTAAAATCGACTAAACCAAGAATAGAAGAGGAGAAAAAATGAAAATACTGATATTCGTAACTGTAATTACCGCGAGCCTGTTATCGCTGGCGTGTTCCGGCGGGAGCACAAACACCAGTCCCAACACCGCTACGGCGAATAAGGCGCCAGCGAACTCGACCGCAGCAAATAACGCTGCCCCACCAGCGAAAGCCGATGAGGTTCCGGCCTCGGTCAAGGCGGCACTTCCTGGAGCGCAGACGTTTACGGCCATGCACAAAGAGCTTACCGACGCTCAGGTCGCCTCGATCGAAAAAGATACGGGCGGAAAAGTCACCGAAAAAGATCATCATTCCTATCCGGGATTCTCCACCGTGAATGGTACAAAGACGCAGCTCGGATCGGTCACGATCGTCAAGGCGGCAGGCAAGGAGATCCTAGTTGTCTATGAGAACAAGGAAGGGTCGCCGTCAATTAAAGAGATCAAGGCCGAGGGCGTGCCGGCGGGTTTTCTCAGCCAGTTTACAGGAAAAGGCCACGATGACGATCTGCTGCTAGGGGCTGATATCAAGGCAAACGGTGCAAAGGATGATCTGGCAAAAGCAATCACTGACGCCATAAGGATCGACGTTCTGTCGATGCAAGCTCTGTACGGCAAGGCACACACACATTAATGGATAGGCCGATCAAAAAATTGATGCTCAGGGCTCGTTCCGGGAGTGCGAAAGTGAGGCGAAGTCAGATAGCATTTTTCCTTATCTCTTTATGCCTCGTACCGTCGTTCGCTGCAGAGGCTCCAGTTCCTGCGGCGGCGGGATCGACTCCGATTACGACGATCACCTCCGAACGGAATGTGAAAAACGACAGCGGCGAGCTGACCGTCATTATGAAACGTCTTCCCGGCGATCCGCTCCGGGTGAAACGGGACACGTACTTGTTTCGTTGAGCGAGACGGTTCAGGGCGGGTTCGGTTCGGGGCCGCTCCCGGTCGAAAAGGCCGCCGTCGTGTTTAGCATTACAAAGCCTGACGGTGCGGTAGTTGCCGGGAATATGCTGGCGACGGAAGAGCCGGGCGGTTTGTACCGGGGGATTTATGTTTTTGACAGCGCGGGCGACTACAAAATAGCTTTTTCTATAACCACGGAAGACAAAAGGACTTTTTCGGCTGATTTCCCTGTCACAGTTTCACGAGCACCGATCCGCACATCTTTTTGGGTCGGTCTTCTGATCCTGCTTGTGCTTTCGGGTGCTTCGTTCGCGGTTGTCTTTTATGCCTTGAAAAGAAAAGGGGATACGTCTTTTCGGCGACTTGCACCGGTAGGTGCGATTGTTCTAACGGTGTTTCTATTGAGCACGGTTGTACTGGCGTATCTTATTCCGCCTTCTCAGACGCGCGAAACGGCTGCGATTCCTCCAGACGCCTTTTCAACTGCAGCGGTTAACGAGTTGTCAAAGGGAACGACGATCACCGTGCCGAAAGAATCGCAGCTACTGTTTGGGATAAAGACTCAGTTGATCGACACGAGGCAAATTACGAGCGGTTTGAAAACCACGGGAGTAGTCAGGGCTCGACCGGACGCTAAAGGAGTTGTGACGGCTCAGGTGCCGGGAAGGATCGTTCTTAATCAGGCGGTATCTTTAGGTTCTGCTGTTGGTCGCGGCGAACAGATTGGATACGTCGAACAAGTGCTAGATGTATCGGGACAGACCGGGCTCGAGTCGCAAAGACTGGATGTCGAAGCGCAGCAGCGGGAGGTTGAAGCGCGGAAGTTGGAACTCCGAAAATACTGTCCTTTCGCTCCAGTCGCAACAGGCACAATCACGAGCTGCGGCCGGGCAAGCAAGGACGCGTCTCGCGCAGGCGCAGCGTGAACTTCGAAGATCGCAGAACCTTTTGGAAGTCGGGGCGGTACCGCGAAAACGTGTCGAGGAAGCGCAAACAGCCGTAAAGGTTATCGACGATGAAGTAACTTCGGCCGAGAAGCAGGTCGTTTTATTGGGCGAGCAGATCAAATCCGCCCAGGCCGGACAAAGTATTTTCCGCTCGCCTACGGTCAGGCAGCCCATGCGGAATTTTCCGTTAATATCGCCCATAACGGGAATAATCGACCAGATCAAAGCCACGAGCGGCCAGCAGGTCGCAAGCGGGGCCGAATTACTCAACATCGTCAATTTGTCCACCGTGCTTCTAGAAGCTCAGGTTTTTGAGAAAGACCTCACGACGGTTCGAGAATCCACACGGGCAAGCTTTACATCTTCGGCCCTGGCCGGCGAGGTCTACACAATTGGTACTGCTGATGGTGATGGGAGACTTGTTTCGATCGGACAAACCGTTAATGAACAGACGCGGACCTTCCCGGTCATTTACGAGGTCAAGAATCCATTCAACCGGCTTAAGGACGGTAATTTCATTGAGATCACCATCGACACAAGTGGAGACCGCAAGGTTTTGGCTGTTCCGAAATCAGCGGTTGTTCGCGAGCAAGGTGAGACTTTTGTGTTTGTCTTCGATGGTGGTGAGACGTTCGAGAGGCGTCAAATCGCACTGGGGGCCGAAGGTGCGGATTTCTACGAGATCGTATCAGGATTAAAGGAAGGCGATAGGGTCGTCATTGAAGGCGTGTATCAGCTTCGAACTACGCAGGCTGGTGAATAGATCAAGAGAAGTGATCGCCAAGGAAAAAAATCGAGAGAAAGAATAATGACAAAGAAAATGATTTTGGGAACAGTTTTAGTAATTTCATCATTTGGCATTTTTTAACGGCATGTAATGTCGGGGCAAATTCGCAAGGCGTTAACAACACGAATGCCGCAAGTGTGGTTGTCAGTGAAACCAATTCCGCGAACATGGTCGCTTCGGATTCGGCCTTTAAGGTTGATTTTAAAACGGAGCCGGGCCAGATTCAGGCCGGTGCTCCGGCGACGCTGGTTTTTACTGTTAAGGACAGTAAGAACGCGGTCGTTAAGGATCTTCAGATCGTTCACGAAAAGCCGATGCACTTGCTGATCGTGTCTAAGGACCTCGCGGAGTTTTACCACATTCATCCCGAGCCGTCGGCCGATGGATCTTATCGAGTTCAGCACACGTTTCCGAACGGCGGCGACTTTAAGTTCTACGCCGACTTCACGCCGCCTAATGCGAGGCAAGTGGTCGAACGCATTGATGTGAAGGTCTCGGGAACTGAAAGGGCAAAGGTTGCTCTCGTTGCGGATACAAAGCTGGAAAAATCGGTTGATGGCGTGAAGGTGACGATGAAGCCGAGTGCGAAGATCGAGGCGGGACAGGAACTGACGCTTGATTTCGCGGTCTTTGACGCGAAAACCGGAAAGCCCGCGACCGATCTGCAAAATTACCTGGGCGAACTGGCGCACTTCGTCATCATTAGTGAAGACCTCGTCGATTTCGTCCACGCACACCCGATAGCGAAAGGCGAAAAGATGGACGGGATGAAGATGGACGGCGATAAGAAAGAAAAAGATCACAATGCCGACGGCCATTCGCACGGGGCAGATTCGAAAGACCCGAAAAAACCAAGTGCTTACGAGGTTTCGGCTCATACCGCGTTCCCACGGGCGGGGCTTTACAAGCTTTGGGCCCAGTTTCAACGTGGCGGGAAGGTTATCAGCGTTCCGTTTATCGTGAATGTTCCGGCAGGTTCGGCTAAACAGGTGAAGGCCGCGAACGTTCCTGCGGGAGCGACGAAGATCACTGTTTCATCTAAAGGCTACGAGCCGTCATCCGTTTCGTTCGTCAAAGGACAACCTGTTAAGTTAGCTTTCTATCGAGCCGATTCGGAGAATTGTGGCGGCGAGGTCGTCTTTGCCAAGCAAAAGATACGAAAGAAACTACCCGTCGGCGAGACAGTCCTGGTCGAATTCACGCCAACCGAAGCCGGCGAGATCGCATTCGCCTGCGGGATGGACATGTTGCGAGGAAAGCTGATCGTCGTTGAGCAATGAGAGATGACATCAATTGAACAACTGCTGATGTCAGCTGCAAATTACATGACATCGGACAAGAAATAAGCGATGTCGGGCGTTAGTTAAGAGACATCGGACGGGAAATTAATGATGTCGGACGAGAAATAAGTGACATCGGACGCTAAATAAGCGATGTCTGTGGGCAGAGAAACGACATTAATCGTAGATTAAGCGACGTAAATTGGAAAAGAATTGAGAAAAATTGACGAATATTAGAGGAGATAAATATGAAAAGATCACTGATTGCCCTGTTTTTACTGGTTACCGGCGTGGTTGGCGTCGGGGTTGTTGCGGTGAACGTCGAGGCTCACACCAGAACGGTCAAAATTAGCGTCTCGAGAAGCGGCTTTTCGCCGTCGTCGATCGACGCCGAGGCGGGACATAAGCTAAATCTTGTGTTTAACCGCGCTGACAAGAACAACTGCGGCAGCAAGGTCGTATTTGCAAAGCTGGGTATTACCAAAAATCTGCCGGTGGGCAAAGATGTTGTCGTTAGCATCACGCCGACCGAGGCGGGACAAATATCATTTGCCTGCGGAATGGGAATGTACAAGGGAAGCATCGTCGTTAGCGAGGGCTGAGACCGCCTAAGTTAAAAGGGGGAAGAAAATGAAAACACTATTGTTAACGGCCACGTTGGGGCTGGCCGCCGTAGGTTTGGCCGCGTGCGGTCAGGCGGGGGGCAACTCGAGTTCCATGAATCATAACTCGATGATGAAGAATTCGAATTCATCAATGAATATGAACGGCATGGATCATAATTCGATGCCGATGAACTCGAACATGTCGATGGATCATTCGTCGATGAAAAGCTCGCCGAATGCAGCGAGTCAGCCTTACGATCTGCAGTTTATCGATACGATGACTGCCCATCACAAGGGAGCCGTCGATATGGCGAAGATGGTTGACGGTAAAACTCAAAATCCCGACATCAAGAAGTTCGCCGCGCAGATCATTGCCGATCAGGAAAAAGAGATCGGTCAGATGAAAGGATGGCGCGAGCAGTGGTTCGCGGGAAAGCCGGCGGCCATGAACATGGAAATGCCCGGCATGATGGATTCCATGAAGATGGATATGGCGAAGCTTACAAACTCCAAGGAGAAGGAATTTGACCTTGCGTTTATCGACATGATGACTCCGCACCACGAGGGAGCTGTTGCGATGGCGAAAGAAGCGTTGCAGAAGAGCGAAAAGGCAGAGATCAAAACGTTCGCCGGTCAGATTATCAAAGCTCAAGAAGCTGAGATAAAGATGATGAGCGAGTGGAAGGCGAAGTGGAGTAAATAGAAATCCCCGCACCTGATTCAAAATGCTGAATGGTGTTATCAAATGGTCCCTTCAGAACCGGTTGATCGTCGTCGCGATCTCTGCCCTTTTGCTTGTCTGGGGCAGTTACGTGGCGTTGAATTTGCCGGTTGATGTCTTTCCGGATCTAAATAAACCGACGATCACCGTCCTTACCGAAGCCAACGGCCTTGCACCCGAAGAGGTCGAGACGCAGGTGTCTTTTCCGATCGAGACCGTGATGAATGGTGTCCCCGGCGTGTCCCGAGTTCGCTCGGTAAGCGGCGTCGGGTTGTCCATCGTTTACGTTGAGTTTGAATGGGGAACGGATATTTACCGAAACCGGCAGCTTGTTTCGGAAAAGATAACCGAAGCTCGCGAGCAGTTGCCGGAAGGAGTGTCACCATTTCTCGCTCCCATCTCGTCAATAATGGGCGAGATCATGCTGATCGCGGTGTCGAGCAAGGACGGAACGACCGACCCTTTAGAACTGCGAACCTTGGCAGACTGGACCATCCGTCCTCGGCTATTGACTATCACCGGGGTTTCTCAGGTTATTCCCATCGGGGGAGGCGTAAAACAGTATCAGGCGCTTGTTTCACCTGAAAAGCTGAGGCAATTTGGCATCACCATTGAGGATGTTTCGGTCGCGCTGGAGAAATCGAATATCAACTCCACCGGTGGCTTTGTAGATGCCCAATCGCAGGAGTACCTTGTTCGGAACCTTGGCAGGTTTTATTCGATCGACGAACTGAAGCAAACGGTTGTTGCGTATCGTAACAACACGCCTATTCGTTTAGGTGATGTAGCCGAAGTACAGTTTGGCGCGAAAATTAAGCGGGGCGAGGCCGGAACGAACGGAAAGCCCGCCGTCATTGTTTCTGTTCAAAAACAGCCCGGGGCAAGCACTCAAGATCTGACAGAACAGGTTGACGAAGCGGTAAAGGAACTGCAAAAGACACTGCCCCCCGACGTTGAGATAAACCCTAATCTCTTCCGGCAGGCCAACTTTATCAACGCTTCAATCGGCAATGTTACCGAAGGATTGCGTGACGGTGCGATCCTTGTCGCGATCGTATTGTTTCTGTTTTTGCTGAATTTTCGCACCACGTTTATAACCCTCACGGCAATCCCGCTTTCTTTCATCGTTACCTTTCTTATTCTCTACGCGTTCGGGATCAGTGTTAATACAATGACCCTCGGCGGCTTGGCGGTTGCGATCGGCGAGTTGGTTGACGATGCGATCGTCGACATTGAGAATATCTTCCGTCGACTCGGCGAAAACCGGAACCTTGAAAATCCGCGTCCTTCTATTGAAGTGATCTATCACGCCTCGCTCGAGGTGCGCTCATCCATCATTTATGCCACGGTGATCGTCGCCCTCGTGTTTATTCCGCTTTTCGCCTTATCGGGTGTCGAAGGCAGATTGCTCGCTCCCTTGGGCCTCGCGTACATTACTGCACTCGTGGCATCTCTGTTCGTAAGTTTAACCTTAACGCCCGTCTTGGCGTCGTATCTGTTGCCCCAAACATTTAGGCGAAAGGAGACAAAGACGGTCGATGGTCCGGTTGAGATCGATCGCGAAGATGAGAATGGTGCCTCTATTTTCTCGAGAATGTGGCGGTGGTTTCGATCTTCGTCGGCTGAGGAACACCAGGACAGCTTCATAGTTCGCTGGTTAAAAAAATACGACACGCGACTTCTACATTGGACGCTCCGTCATCCTTACAAAGTCATCGTCGGGGTGGCGCTAGTGTTCATCCTGACGATGGCGACGCTCCCGTTTGTTGGCACATCATTCTTGCCGGAGTTTAATGAAGGAACGCTTACCGTCAATGTTCAGGCCCAGCCCGGTACTTCTCTGGCTGAATCCAATCGCATCGGCCAAATTTCCGAGAAACTACTTTTAGAGGTGCCCGAAGTTATCTCGACCGGCCGAAGGACGGGAAGGGCCGAGCTCGACGAACATGCCGAGGGTGTTCACTACACCGAGATCGATGTTGATCTAAAGAAATCGGTCCGTTCGCGTGAGGAGATCCTTTCGGCGATCCGAGATAAACTCGCGGTCGTTCCCGGAGTTACCTCTAACGTAGGACAGCCGATCTCTCATCGGTTGGATCATTTGCAGTCTGGTGTTAGGGCACAGATCGCGGTCAAGTTGTTCGGCGACGATTTGGCTACACTGCGTTCAAAGGCTGAGGAGATTCGCAATACGATCCAAACCGTCGAAGGAGCAACGGACGTTTCAGTTGAACGACAGGTGCTGATCCCGCAGGTGCGATTTAATGTTGACCGCGTCAAGGCGGCGCAATATGGGCTTCAGCCGGGCGAGGTTACGCAGACATTGGAAACGGCATTGAACGGGCGAACCGTCTCGCAAGCCATTGATGGAGCCCGGCGTTATGACGTGGTGGTTCGTTTTGATGAAGCGTCTCGCAATAGTCTGGATGCGCTCCAAAATGTCACGATCGATACACCGCAGGGAACCCAAATTCCTATTTCGGCGGTGGCTGCCGTTGAGAATTTCCCGGGACCGAACCAGATCTTACGCGAAGACACAAAACGCCGAATTGTAATTGGAGCAAACGTCGCCGGACGTGATCTTGGCTCCGTCGTGAGTGACATTCAAAGCCGTGTCGCAACACAAGTTCAACTGCCGACCGGCTACTTCCTCGAATATGGAGGGCAGTTTCAGGCATCGCAGGAGGCTAACAGAACTTTATCCCTACTTTCGATCTTCTCGCTTGTTGCGATCTTTTTTCTATTGATAAAAGCCTTTGGTGACTGGCGGGTAGCGCTTCAGGTGATGATAAACATCCCCCTAGCGTTGATCGGAGCCGTCTGGGCCTTGCACCTCTCGGGAGGCGTGTTTTCCATCGCGACCATGGTGGGATTCGTCTCTCTGGTTGGGATCACATCGCGAAACGGGATCATGATGATCTCGCATTATCTGCACTTGATGAAAGAGGAGGGCGAGGATTTTACCGAACACATGATCGTACGCGGTTCATTGGAAAGGCTCGTCCCCGTCTTGATGACTGCTCTGACCGCGGGGCTCTCGTTAATACCCTTCATTCTTGCCGCCGACGCCCCGGGCAAAGAGATCCTGCATCCACTCGCGGTCGTCGTTTTAGGCGGCATCCTGACCTCGACTCTGCTCGACCAAATTGTTACGCCGGCAATCTTTTATAAATTCGGACGGCCAAGTGCGGAGCGAGTCATCGCGGAACGCGAAGGCCTAAGCGACAAAGACTTCGGCGAAAACAACGATCTTCCGCCGTTCGGGACGCGGACGCACGATCTTAATTAAAAGGAAAATAGAATATTGATAAGAAAATCAGGCTAACACCTTTTACATATTATTTAGTCAGAGGCCTTTTCTTTCTGGCGTTTATTGCTCTGTTGGGAGCATGGTTGACCGAATTGACCGGAGGTTCGCTGCTCGGCTTGAGTCAGCAACATTTATTCTACGACGCCATTGTGTTATCGCTGTTCGGCATCGGGATGTATCTTGACGCGTAATGGACCGAGTGAATTGAATTTCCGTAAGACCTAAAATGAGGAGAAACTTATGACGAGAAAAATTTTTAATAGATTGTTGATGGCGGCGTTGGCTGTTGTGATCTGCACGGGAGTTATCGCCTTTAGCTTCAACGAGGGTGTGTCGGCACAAACCGACGAAGTAAAAGCCGTGACGGACGTCATGACGCGCGAAGCTCTGGCGGTCGAACAAGGCGATCTCGCGGCCCTCGATAAGATTTGGGCCAACACCGAGGACGTGACTGTTTTCGAAAGCGGACACGCCAACTACGGTTGGAATGATTACCGCAACACGCATCTCGCCCCCGAACTTAAGGAATTTAAGAACACGAAATACTCGTTCTCCGATATGAAGGTAAAGGTCGATGGCAAAACGGCGTGGGCGACATTTAAGTACAGTCTCACCGCCGAAATGGGAACAAGAAAGATAGAAAGCGGCGGACTTGGCACGGCTGTCTTAGAAAAACGCGATGGCAAATGGCGAATTGTTCATTGGCACTCAAGCGCGCCTCGCCGTGCCCCGGCACCTGCGGCGTCTCCGACTCCTAAAGCGTAATTTAATTTTGCTCGACACTGTATAAGGACATGTTAGAAGGGAGTCCAGAAGTTTATACGGTCAATGAGCAAAAAGGCGTCGGGTAGTGCCTATTTGCCCGACGCCTTCTTTCGGCGGCGAATTGGACGAGCACCTCGCAGAGCCCCGGCAGCCCAGCCATCGCCGTCTCCAAAGGGTTAATGTGAGTTGTAGACACGACGTCGGCGGCAATATGCCTCAATATTCGTGAAAATCATTATGAAGACTGGGGGAATAGCAATAAGCATTATTGGAATTGCCTTGTTTGCGTGGCATCTGATTAGAGTGAGTTCTAATCCGCACTACATAGGATATGCCTCACACCAAGTCATGTCCATCAACGGCGTGCTCGTGCTCGTCTTTGGTGTGACCCTTTATTTTATCGGCCGATGGCGAAAAAAACGCGAAGGAAAGGCCCGACCGGGCGTCGAGATGCGTGATTGAGTCATTGACATGGATCTGGGAACGACGTGTTGAGATTGACATTCTGCGCTAACCCGCTGTAGCCGCAGATAGATCTTTTGAGGCAATTCCTTGATGAAGAGTTTTTTGGGCCGTTCTTGCAGCTGAATTCGTCGGTGCTTGTTAGGTCCACTTGGCAAACTCGGAAAAACAATTTCCGGGGCGGATTTACAGGAGGAAAAGAATGGCTACACACAAGGATCCGGTCTGCGGAATGCAGATTGAGGAATCGGAGGCCGCTGGGCAAACCGACTACGAAGGGACAACTTATTATTTCTGTTCAACTGGCTGTCTACAGAAATTTATAGCTCCCGCGGACAGCAAACCGGCGAGCTGCTGCAGCGGTAATTAGGCAGGTGTGAAAGGGTATTTTTCCCACGAGGAGGGGCCATGACAGGAACTGGAAAACAGGGCGCAACAACAGACGAATTTATTGATCCGATATGCGGAATGACGGTCGATCCGGCGAAGGCCGCAGGAACTTTTAATCATGAGGGCAAGACTTACTATTTTTGCTCTAAGGGCTGCTTGCAGAAATTTATTGCCCAAACACAAGGCGTACCCCCGAGTGGTCTTGTCGAGATCGGACGCGAACAAAAAGAAACCGTCTCGCACGGCGCCATGGAGGCAACGGCGGGTGGAGAGTTTGTTGACCCGGTGTGCGGAATGACGGTCGCGCCCGAAACGTCAGCGGGCAAGTTTGATTTCGAGGGCGAAACTTATTATTTCTGCTCGACCAGTTGCTTGAACAAGTTCAAGCAAAATCCGGCGAGTTTCCTCGATGGGAAAAAAGAAGAAAAACTTGAGGCCGAAAGTAAGGGCGTGGAGTACACCTGTCCGATGCACCCAGAAATTGTGCAGATCGGCCCGGGAAGCTGTCCAAAATGCGGGATGGCACTTGAGCCGAAGGTGATGACCCTCGACGACGGGCCCGATCCGGAATATGTGGATATGAAGCGGAGATTTTGGATCTCGGCCGTACTCACGCTCCCTGTTTTTGCACTGGCAATGGGTGAGATGCTGCCGAACTATCACGAATACGTTTCGCCAAAGATCGCACTCTGGATCCAATTTGTTTTATCAACACCCGTTATCCTCTGGGGCGGATTTCCTTTCTTTCAGCGCGCCTGGGCTTCCGTAAAGAACGTCAGCCCGAATATGTTCACGCTGATCGCCATCGGCACCGGTGCGGCATATCTATTCAGTCTTGTTGCTCTCTTCCTACCCGAATTGTTCCCCGCATCCATGCGAAATGAGCACACTGGGTTGATCTCCGCATACTTCGAGGCGGCGGCCGTAATTACAACCCTTGTTCTGCTCGGCCAGGTGTTGGAATTACGGGCAAGGAGCCAAACGTCGAGCGCGATCAAGGAACTCCTCGGACTCGCACCTGAAACCGCAATCGTTGTTTTTGACGACGGCACTGAAGCCGAGATCGCGCTAAAGGACGTTCAGATCGATGCGAGTTTGAGGGTGAAGGCAAACGAAAAGATCCCAACCGACGGCTCGATCCTGGAAGGCGATACTTCGGTTGACGAGTCGATGGTAACGGGCGAATCGATCCCGGTCGAAAAGACGGTCGGCGATAAGGTCATCGGCGGAACGATCAATGGCCGACGCGGCTTTGTAATGAAAGCGGAAAAGGTTGGCAGCGACACGCTGCTTGCACAAATCGTTCGGATGGTTGGCGAGGCCCAGCGCTCTCGCGCTCCGATCCAGCGTCTTGTCGATGTCGTATCGGCCTATTTTGTCCCGGCGGTTATTGTTGTTGCAATTGTCGCGTTCGCCGTCTGGCTGATCTTCGGCAGTTTCGCATACGCGATGGTAGCTGCCGTTTCGGTTTTGATCATTGCCTGTCCGTGTGCCCTGGGCTTGGCAACCCCGATGTCGATCATGGTTGGGACCGGACACGGTGCTCGGCACGGCGTATTAGTTAAGAAAGCCGAGGCTTTGGAGATTCTGGAGAAGGTGAATTCGATTGTCGTTGATAAGACCGGCACTTTGACCGAGGGCAAACCCCGGCTTCAGAAGGTTATCTCGTTGAATGGATCAGCCGACATCGAGATCTTGCGCCTTGCAGCCAGTCTTGAAAGATCGAGCGAGCATCCGCTGGCGGAAGCGATCATCAAGGGCGCCGAAGAGAAAAATATCGAACTTGCGAAGGTGGAAGATTTTGAATCCATCACAGGTAAAGGGATCACGGGATCGATCGACGGGAAAAAGGTGTTACTCGGTAATGCGAAGCTGATGATGGAAAACAACATTGATTTCCCGGCAGATGGAAAAGCCGATGAGCTCCGAGCCGAAGGGCAAACGGTAATGCTTGTAGCCGTTGACGGGAAAGCCGCTGGCCTGGTCGGCGTTGCAGACACAATCAAAGAGTCTGCTAAGGATGCCATCAGTGAATTGCATCGGCAAAAGATCGAAGTCGTCATGATGACGGGGGATAATGCAATTACGGCCGACGCTGTAGCCAAAAAGCTCGGCATCGACAAGGTCTTCGCTGACGTTTTGCCTGAACAAAAGGCTGAAAAGATCAAAGAACTGCAGGCCCAGGGCAAGATCGTCGCTATGGCCGGCGACGGCGTGAATGATGCACCGGCGCTTGCACAAGCGCAAGTTGGGATCGCCATGGGGACCGGAACCGACGTGGCAATGGAATCCGCTGATATAACGCTTCTAAAAGGCGATCTGCGTGGAATCCTTAGGGCGAAAAAACTAAGCGAAGCGACAATGAAGAACATCCGTCAGAACTTGTTCTTCGCATTCATTTACAATCTCGTCGGCGTACCGATCGCGGCTGGCGTTTTGTTTCCGATCTTTGGTTTATTATTAAGCCCAATGATCGCCAGTGCGGCGATGACGTTTAGTTCCGTATCAGTTATTGTCAATGCGTTGCGTCTCAGAAATTTGAAATTGTAGACAGCATGAAGAATGATAGATACATCCCGGCATTGAGCTATGATTGGCTAACACCTTTTTATGACCCGGTTGTGCGGTTGACTACGCGAGACGGCGTTTTCAAAAAGGCTCTAGTGGAACAAGCCAGCATTGAAATCAATCATCGCGTTCTCGATCTTGCTTGCGGCACGGCGACGCTTACGCTTCTTTTGAAACAAGATCAACCGCTCGCCGAAGTAGTCGGGATTGACGGCGACGGCAAGATTTTGGCAATAGCCAAAAAGAAGGCCAGATCCGCCGGTCTGGAGATTCAAGTCGACGAAGGCATGTCGTTTGATCTGCCGTACCAGTACGAGTCCTTTGATCGCGTTATTTCGAGTTTGTTTTTTCACCACCTAACCCGAGAAAATAAACTCAAAACCATGGGCGAAGTGGCCCGCGTTCTCAAACCAGACGGCGAATTTCATGTGGCGGATTGGGGTCTACCCGCAAATCAGTTGATGAAGCTTTCGTCCCGTTTTATTCAACTTCTCGACGGATTCGAAACGACTGAGGACAGCTTCGCCGGCAGGCTCCCAGTATTGCTGACGGAAGCGGGATTTGTAAATGTCGAAGAGACCCGTTCTTTCAACACCTTGTTTGGAACAATTCGCCTGCACCGATGCGGCAAGACACAATAGGAGAATTATGAAAACGAAAAAAATTACAGCCCTTTTCCTGATCAGCTTGCTGCTGTCATTACCAGTGTTCGGTCACGATCTGTTTTTCAAGCTCGACAGCTATTTCGTAAAGGTCAACAAGAAGATTTCGATCAGCGTTATGAATGGCACGTTTCAGAAAAGCGAAGGCGCGGTTACGTTTGCGCGTTTAACGGATATGAGTGTCGTTTCGCCGTCCGGGGCGGTTTCACACCCGGTTGAGGCAAACCTTACAAAAAACGAAACCACGGCCTTTTTGAACGTTACGCCGACAGAGGCTGGGAACTACATTGCCGGTCTATCGACGATGTGGCGCGAAAGCGCGCTCCCAGCGGCTGAGTTTAACAAGTATTTGCCGGCCGAAGGCATTCCCGATATTTTAGAGGCCCGAACGCGTGACGGCGAGCTCGATAAGGACGCCCGTTACCGTTATTCGAAATATGTCAAAACGATCTTTCAGGCGGGCAATAAAGCAACCGATAATTACAATACGATCCTTGGCTATGCCGTCGAAATGGTACCTCAGCAAAATCCTTACAAGCTGAAGAGAGGAAGTTCGCTGGATATTTTATGCCTTAAGGATGGCAAACCGCTCGCCGGCCAGATCGTCACAACCGGATATGAGGCCGACGGCAAAATGCTGGGCGAAACCAGCGCCCGCACCGACAAGGACGGCATAATCAAAGTCAAACTGACCGGCGCGGGCAAATGGTACGCCAAGTTTATCAATATGGTCAAGATCGACGATCCGAAACTGAATTACGAATCGAAATGGGCAACCCTCACTTTTGAAATCAAGTAGAGAGGAAATCGAAATGAAAAAACACACTATCTTTGCATTTATTTTATCGCTGTCATTGGTCGCGTCGATCGTGGCGCACGATCTGTTTCTCAAAACGGACAGCTATTTCCTAAAGCCTAACTCGAAATTTACTGTCAAGGTAATGAACGGGACATTTCTTGCGAGCGAGGGAGCGGTTACATTCGCCCGGCTAAACGACGTGAGCGTCGTGTCGAGTGGAAATCGTGTGCATCCGGTGGAGGCCGATCTTTCCAAAGACGAAACGACCGCCTTTCTGAACCTGACAACCGGCGCGGCGGGGACCTATGTCGTCGGGCTTTCAACGAAATCGCGCGAGATCGCACTAAAAGCGGCGGATTTTAACGAATATCTTAAAGAGGACGGCCTGCCCGATACCTTGGAAGAACGCCGCAAGACCGGCGAACTCGAAAAGGACGCCAAGGAGCGTTACGCAAAGCACGTCAAAGCGATCTTGCAAGTCGGCAAAAAGCAAACGGATGATTACAAGACCGTTCTGGGCTATCCGGTAGAACTCGTCCCGCAGCAGAATCCTTACAATCTTAAAAAGGGTGACACGATGGAAGTCCTGTGCCTGAAGGACGGGAAGCCACTCGCGGATCAAGTCGTTCTCGCCGGTCGCGAGGAAAGCGGAAAGATCAAAACGTCACCAGAACTCAGAAGCGACGCGAAGGGCATTGTGAAGTTGAAACTCGACGGATCAGGGAAGTGGTATGTCAAGTTTATCAACATGAGCAAACTCGCCGATCCAAACCTAAATTACGAATCAAAATGGACAACGCTTACTTTTGAGATGAAATGATCTAAAAATGAAAGAAGCGAACGCCAAAATCTTGCTCGTCGATGATGATGATTCCTTGCGCCGCGTCCTTGAATTCCAGCTTTCCGAGGCCGGGCATTCTGTCGTGAGCGAGGGTGACGGCAGGGAAGCCTTAAAATCGTATTCAGCAGAAGATTTTGACTGCGTCATCACGGATTGGCGAATGCCGAAGATGACGGGGTCGCAGCTTGTCAGCCAAGCAACGGCGATCAACAGCGAAATACCGATCATTGTTATTACAGCTTTTGGAGATGTCGATACGGCGGTAGAAGCGATGCGCGGTGGGGCTTTTGATTTTATTACCAAGCCCTTTAATCGACAGGAGATCCTGCTTACAGTCGAGAAAGCTCTAAAATACGGCCATGCCCTAGCGGAAAATAGAAGGCTGAGACGGCAGATTCACGAAGACTTTCGAATCGAGAACGTTATCGGAACATCTGAGAAGATGCTTCAGGTTTTTGACCTGGTTGAGAGGGTGTCCAAAACAAACGTCACAGTTTTGATCGAAGGCGAAACGGGAACCGGGAAGGAATTGATCGCGAAAGGAATACACTTTTCCGGCACGCGCAAAAACAATCCCTTTGTTGCTATCAACTGCGCCGCCATACCAGAAACATTAATCGAAGCGGAGCTATTTGGATATAAGAAAGGAGCGTTCACCGGTGCGGCCCACGAATCGACGGGTAAATTTGAGGAAGCTAACGGCGGCACCTTATTCCTTGATGAGATAAGTGCCATGCCTCTCCAGTCTCAAACACGGCTATTGAGGGTTTTACAGGAGCAGGAAGTGACACGGCTTGGCGAGAACATCCCGCGTAAGGTAGATGCTCGAATAATTGCCGCCAGCAACGAGAACCTGCCTGAACTTATAAAAGAAAACGCCTTCCGCGAGGATCTTTACTACCGGCTAGCGGTCGTTCCCATCACGATTCCACCGCTGCGTGAACGCCGTGAGGATCTGCCGGTCCTGACCGAACATTTTGTCATCCGATCCGCTTCGAAACATGGTATGAGACCGCCAAAGATAGCCCGCGAGGTGTTCAAGGTGTTTTTTGATTATCCGTGGATGGGCAACGTTCGCGAACTGGAGAATCTGGTAGAAAGAATGGTGGTCCTTTCCGATGGCGATACTTTGACTCTCACCGACGTCCCCGAAACCGTGAAAAACCCATCGTCGACAAAAGGGGAATTGTGGTTTGAACTCCCGTCCGAGCCGATAAATCTAGAAGCCTTAGAACGGGAAATCATACGTAGCTCGCTTCTCAGGCATGGCGGAAATCAGTCACAAACATCAAAATATTTAGGTATTACTCGAAGCGCACTTATATATCGGATTCAGAAGTACGATTTAGACGAGTCGGGTTCCAGCATTTCGGACGACTAGATGGATACGCAGACCTTCAATATCATCTCCTCTCGAAACCGCCTGTATGTATGGATCGTCATTGCAGTGGTGATTATCCTAATTACGGTCCTTCACTTTCTCACGCCTACCGATCAGATCGTTTGGCACGAGATATATCAGCGGATCTACTACGTACCGATCATAGCTGCCGCTTTGATATTTGGTCTTAGAGGCGGGCTCGCGGCATCTCTTTTTACAACCATCATTTACTCCCCGCATATTTATTTACACTGGCAGCATGGGCACTTCGATTATTCTATAAATCAATATGCCGAGATAGTTATCTTCAATCTCGTTGGCGGAATAATGGGAGCTCTGGGCGACCGACTCCGAAAATCCAGGGAACGGGCTGAAAGAAATGCGGAGGAAAAGAGAAAAGCCTACGACGAGCTGCAAACAACCTTTCAACAGCTGCTCCAAGCAGAGAAACTGGCGTCGCTTGGAGAACTTTCGGCCGGCATCGTTCATGAGGTCCGAAACCCGCTCGCGTCGATAAAAGGAGCCATCGAAATATTAGAGGACGAGCTAATGGTTGACAGTCCTCGGCGTGAGTTCGTTGGTCTTGCAAAAGGTGAAATAGATAGGTTAGATCGGCTGGTAGGTGAGTTTTTACGATTCGCACGACCCAACGCACCGTCTAAAACGCCAACTGATCTTAACGAAATCGTGGACTCAATCACAGGTTTGATCGGGAACCAGGCTGCGTCACAGTCAGTTGCAGTCATTAGAGATTTGCAGAATAATATTCCGCTGATTCTTGTCGATGCGGAGCAGATAAAGCAGGTTGTACTAAATCTTGCGATCAACGCTCTGCAAGCCATGTCCCAGTCAAACGGAGCAGAACAGACCATTACGTTTAGAACTTTTCAGGAAGACAATAATTTTGTTGTCGAGGTCACCGATTCGGGTTCCGGCATTGACCCATCAAATCTCTCAAAGATCTTCGACCCGTTCTACACGACAAAGGATAAAGGGGTAGGACTCGGCCTTTCAATTGCCCATAAAATCGCTACTCAACATGGCGGGCACTTAACGGCAAAATGTACTACTCATCTAACCACTTTTTCACTGACTATTCCTCTTGACCCAGCGGCAAGCACTTGATGGCAGATCTGGACCTATACCCAAAATACCCAAACGTTTGAATTTAGAGCTGCCTTGTTTTTGTTAGCAATGTACGAACAACGCCGAAATCAAGAAGACCAATCTATGAATGCGCCGTTAAAAGCAAAAGTGTGAACGATCCGCGAATTGACGTCGAGCGTCGAGGTCTTTTGCTAGCCTATCTAACAATCGGCTGGAATTCGCTCGAAGGGGTCATTGCCGTTGGAGATGGGATCATTGCTGGAAGTATTGCTCTCTTGGGTTTTGGGGTTGTTTCGGTTATCGAGGGTTCGTCAGACGCGATCATCCTATAGCGGCTTGCGTCCGGTTCCGTGGCAAAAGCTATATCGCGATGCGTTTTATGTGATGCGGTTTCGAAATCTGAAACCCGAACGAACCGCCTCTATGACATTTTCTTCTTGTTACTTTCACTTAAGTCTTTTAAGGATATAGTCAACACGTTCTTCCGGCGGCAGTATCGGAACGTGGATAACCGGAAACGGCAACGACTCATAAACATCGGTAATCAACTCGTGGATCCTTTTCTGCGCCGCCGCATCCTCAGTTCGTGCGTAGTCCTTGACCAAAGGTAGTTTATCGAGAATAAATATCTTTTTATACGACGCCGTGTGTATTGCATTGATTAGCTTTTTATCCGGGGGAAGGTTCAGAAAGCGGCAGTACGCCAACGCATCGGGAATCGCTCTGTCAAGAAAAACTACTTCATCCGGTGAAAGGTCCGCTTCCTGTTCGATCTGCATATCGAGAACGCCGAGTTGAAACCTCGTCTGGTTGTCTCTAACCTCCTTTACAGTCTTGCCACCGGCGCGTTGGGTGTCAAGATAATGCCGGGCATGTTCGATAGTGGTTTTGTATCCACGCGTAGCCAGTAAATTAACCGTCGTTGTTTTGCCGGAGCTTGGGCCTCCGGTAACGACATACCAATTCGTTGGGCTTCCACGACCGGGGGCACTTTTGCTCACACGGGTACTCTCCTATGAAGTCCTAGACGATCTCGCCCTTATTCTCAAGCATGACGTGATGGACAGTGTTCACCGAGAGCCAGATCGCGATGAGCATAAGTACGCCTGAACATAGGAGAAAGTGTTCTCGCGTAATGCCAATCAAAAGGCTATTTCCCGCCACAACTCCGGCGATTGCAGTTGCAACACCTGCAAACCCCACAAGGACATTAAGGAAATGTATTATTTTTGATAGTTTCATTTTTTTGTTTAGACCACTAGTCTAGTATTACCTACTGATGTAATCTCGCCGGGATTTTTCTTGACTGTCTTAGGAACCAGGCACAATATGCTTGACCCTTTCGCCGCGAAACCAGACTTCCATCGCGACCCGTTCGTTCGCCGCATTTCGACGCACCAAAATCTTTGTTTTCCTTATTTCATTATCGACGGCCTCCTCGACACACTTCGACCTTGCTACTTCGTCACCAACCTTCAATGGAGCCATACTCTTGTACCCTTTCATCGCGACTTTTCGAATAATGATGAAATGTTCACCGTTAATGGACACCTGATAGATCCTATACATCCCTTTTCCAATTGTCTTGCCCCCAAATCTTGTTGGTGAATCAAAGTGAAATTCTCCGTCACTATCGACCCCGATGGTCTTTTCGCTTTGTGAAAAAACAGGAAGTATGAATAATCCTAATACCGCAACGATAAATATGAATTTAAAAATCAGTATATCTTTCATCAATTTCACCTCAACACGTCGGATTCTACTACTCCTTGATACTGGAGTTATGCATCCAAACCATATAGCTGCCGAAAATAACTGCAAAAACGAACATATAAACCGCACCGAGTATTACGCTGCCGACACTGAGCCAGGTAAATCCCGGTAAAGTCTCAAAGAACGTATGATGCAGCTCCGTACCTTTTGCAGTTCGTTCGAGTACGAACGCCCCAAATATGCAGAGGAAATAAACGATTTCCATGCCTGCCACACACTTCCAAACATATGAGAACAAAGATAGTCTTCCCATTTTCTCTCCTCCCCCAATGCCAATTTCGGCACCTACTCAAATCATCCACATAGCGTGAACGTCTGAATCCCGCAAAACACCTACCAGCTCGAGATGCATTCCGAAAAGTAGTCGTTCTTTGTAGAAAAACATAAGTGTTTCCCCGCTCTTGCGCTCTTAAGAGTATCTGTGTCGGCTACGCTGCGTTTGTCGTTGCGCCGCTTTCCAAAATCCTCTTTTTCTCTTGATATTCCTCGTTTGTGATCTCACCCGAAGCAAATCTCTTTTGTAGTATGTCGAACGGTGAATCTCTCCTGAGTCTTTTCTTTGGCACGGGTTCAAACCAGCCGAACATCAGGAACAAGATCAGTATCCAAAAGACCCACCACAACATGTGCATTCCCAAGAACCCATAATCTCCATACATCATGATTTTGTCCTCCTAACAGTAGAAACATCGGACCTTAGTGCCCGCCATGCCCTCGGTGCATAAACAAATGCATTAATGGGCACGCCAGCAAAAGCAAGATCAGCAATACGTTGCTTGAATCCCAAGTTCTTTGAAAAAAGAATAAGTATGCGGCTGCTCCAAGACCAAAAAGGATTATCACTAATATTCCCGGACTAAAGTTGCTGCCTGTTGACTCATGATGTTCCGTTTTCATAGATCCTCTTTCTTAGTACTGGCTTGTCAAAATTCACGAATTTCGCATAAAAAGTGCCAACCACGTATTTTCTTACAAAACTTGTGCCACGCTGATATCGTGGGCGCACCGTTTAGACTGGGGGGCCAGCACTACCGCATGCTTCGTCGGAGTCCTGAAAAAACTTTAAGATGTGTGTAAAACTTCGCGCTTAGTTCCAATGCTAAGTTCGTTCAATACAAATAGTGGTTGTGACCAACATCTTGTTATTTTCACTTTGTGACGTAAATCACTGATTTATCCAAAAAAATTGGAGTATACTGTATTCAATGTTCACTCGGGTCTTAATTATTTTCGTGCTTTTCACCGTCGTCGGTGGCGTCGTGTCGGGGACACCGCTCCATTCACCGAGCGGCAAGATGATGAAATGCTGCGATAAGGCCAAAAGCATGGACAGATCCCCCTCAGCCGAGGCTTCTCGCCTTTGCTGCGCGACAAACTGCTCAAATTCGGCGCCGACCTCGTCCGGCGGCTCATTTAATTTCACTCCTTCGAACGTGACGATCTACAAATCGATTGCCGATCAGATCGCAGCTTTGTTCCCAAATGCAAAAGCCGCGCCGTCTGTATCGCCTCAGTATTTGCGCAAGACGTTGACGCGCACTTTCCAGCCCAAATACCTCCAACATAATTCGTTCCTAATATAGTTCGATGGTGAAGTGCGCCCTTTTTTGGGTGTAATACGCCTTTGCGGCTATTTCAATGTGTCCCCGCGCACTGTTTTATGGACGTCGGGACTGTCAGGATATTTCCAACACAGGAGACTACAAAATGAGAAAGACTGTTCTATTCAGTAGTGTTTTGACCCTCGTAGGCGTGATTGCCTTCGTCGCGGCCTGCAGTTCCGGGACG
The DNA here is from genome assembly GCA_016703965.1 of Acidobacteriota bacterium. Classification (NCBI taxonomy): domain Bacteria; kingdom Pseudomonadati; phylum Acidobacteriota; species Acidobacteriota bacterium. Next base: position 16,906 of record JADJBB010000022.1, on the reverse strand, counting down.
CAGCCAACCGCCGAAAATCCGGTGCAGGGAAAAGTTATCAAAAGCGGTTCGATTAACAATTTGACGGTTTCCGTGTCAAGTGAGACGGGCAAAGTCAAAAACGGCGAGCAGGAACTAATGCTTGCTTTTACGGATGCTTCTGGCAAAGCGGTTGATGTGGGAGCGGCTTCGCTCAATTTCTACATGCCCGCGATGGGTTCGATGGGGGCGATGAACAACGCAGCGGCTTTGACCACAACTGGCACGCCCGGCGTTTATCGCGGCAAAGTCAAGATCGAGATGACCGGCGGATGGGAGATGCAGATCACTTACGAAGGTCCGGCGGGAAAAGGAAAGACATCGATTCCCGTAACGGCGCAATGAGTAGAGGCGAAGCAGGGCGATTTGCATTTTTTGTTCTAATGGCTCGGTTAAATGTCCGCCGAAAATATTAGAACGAGGGTGGTATTAGTATGATTAACTGGCTTATCGAATGGTCGCTTAAGAACCGAGTAATCGTCATCGCGATCTATGTCGCATTGGCGTTAGCGGGCTATTACGCACTTGTAAAGACCCCGATTGATGCCATCCCTGACCTTTCGGACAACCAGGTCATAGTTTTTACCGACTGGGCGGGCCGTTCCCCGCGAGAGGTCGAGGACCAGGTTACTTATCCGCTTGTGACGAGTCTTCAGGGGCTGCCGGGAGTTCGGACCGTCAGGGCTAGTTCCGCCTTCAGCTTCTCGATGGTCAATATTATCTTTGAGGATAATGTCGATCTTTATTGGGCCCGGACACGAGTGCTGGAGCGCTTAAATCTCGTCACGAAACAATTGCCTCAGGGCGTAGTGCCAACGCTCGGCCCGGACGCGACCGGTCTTGGCCAGGTATTTTGGTACACGCTCGAATCGGACGAGATGAGCCTCCGCGATCTGCGCACGCTGCAAGACTGGTTCGTACGCTATCAGCTTAATTCAACGCCGGGGATCGCGGAGGTCGCGACGGTCGGCGGCTTTGTCCAGCAGTATCAGGTGGACATAGACCCGAATAAGCTCCGCTTACAACATGCCGTTATCCACCGTGGTCGAAGCGGTTGAACGGTCGAATAACAATGTCGGCGGAAACGTCGTCGAACAGGGCGGCGAATGGGCCATTGTCCGCGGTATAGGGCTGGTTGAATCGGTCGCGGATGTCGAAAATATCGTCGTCGGCTCTCAGAACGGAACTCCGATCTATGTCCGAAACCTCGGCGAAGTCAAACTCGGCAACGCCTTTCGGACAGGCTCGCTTGATAAAAACGGCAAGGAAGCGGTCGGGGGCGTCGTCATCATGCGCTACGGCATCAGCGCGCTCGAAGCGATCGAGAACGTCAAGAAGAAGATCGAGGAGATCAAACCCGGTCTCCCTCCGGGCGTTCGGCTGGTTCCATTTTATGACCGCACCGATCTGATCAACCGCACTGCCAATACTCTCACATGGGCCTTGACCGAGGAGTTCATCCTCGTAACACTTGTAAATCTGATCTTCCTTGCTCATTTTCGTTCGACGCTGATAGTTACGATACCTCTTTTGCTTGCCGCGCTTGCCGCGTTCCTCCTGATGTATATCTTTGGGATCACGTCAAACATCATGTCGCTCGCCGGTATCGCGATCGCGGTTTCAGACCTCGTAGATGCTGGAATTGTTGTGACTGAAAATGCGTATCGGGCGATTGAGAAAGAGGGAGTGAGCTTTTCCGACAGAAAGCGTGTTTGGGAGATAGTGCTTGAAGCGACGAAGATGGTCGGGCGCCCGATCGTCGCATCGATAGCGATCATTGTTATCGCCTTTATCCCTGTCTTTGCATTAACGGGACAAGAAGGAAAGCTTTTTCATCCGCTGGCGTTCACGAAAACTTTCGCGATGATGGCGGCGGCGATAATCGCGGTCACGCTCATCCCTGTTCTGTGCGGCTATCTGCTCGGCGGGAAGTTGCGTCCCGAAGAGTGGAATCCGATCATGCGCTTTTTGCGTCGAGTGTACAAGCCACTGCTGACAAAAGCGCTTCGGAATAGGCTCGCGACGGTTTTGCTCGCTCTGGCGTTCTTCTCGGGCGCGATGTTTGTCGCGACTCAGATCGGCAGCGAGTTTATGCCGCCCCTGAATGAAGGCGACCTGATGTACATGCCCGTGACCGATCCCGCAATTTCACTGGACGAGGCAACCAGAATTCTGAGCAAACAAGACGAGATCCTGAAAGGCTTTCCCGAGGTTGAATGGGCGGTCGGAAAGGCCGGCCGCGCCGAAACTTCAACCGATCCCTCGCCGATAAACATGAACGAAACCATCGTTCATTTGAAGCCCGAAGATCAGTGGCGTGATGGGATGACGCGGGAGAAACTGATTGCCGAAATGGACGAAGCTACACGGCTGCCGGGCGTTACAAACATCTGGACGCAGCCGATCATCAATCGCATCGAAATGCTTGCCACCGGTATCCGCTCGCAGGTCGGCATCAAGATCTTCGGCAACAACCTCGATACTTTGGAAGAAACCGCGAGGCAAATTGCGACGGTGGTAAAAGATGTGCCCGGCGCAGCGGACGTTTATCCCGAGAGGATCGGCGGAGCGCCGTACGTCGATATTGATATTGACCGCACGGCGGCGGCCCGGTATGGAATTGACGTCGGAACAATTCAGGACGTGATCGAAAAAGGAATCGGCGAAACGAATCTGACCGTGACGATCGAAGGACGACGACGGTTTCCCATCCGAGTTCGCTACGCAACCGAGTTTCGCTCATCACCAACAGCGATCGGCCAGATTCCGATAACCTCTCCAGCTGGAGGGTCGATCCCGCTTTCGCAGCTTGCCGATATTCGCAGCCTCGAAGGGCCATCGATGATTCAAAGCGAGAACGGCCTGCTTCGCGGTACGGTTCTGCTCAACATTCGCGGCCGCGATATCGGAAGTTTCGTGGAGGAAGCTAAGGATGCTATTCGCGACAAAGTTGAGATGCCCGCGGGTTACTACATCACATGGAGCGGCCAATACGAAAACCAGGAACGCGCCCGCCAGCGGCTGTTGATCGTGGTCCCGATCGTCCTGCTTATCATCTTTGCCACGCTCTATATTACATATCACTCCTTTCTCGAAGCGGCCCATATTCTGCTTGCCGTGCCGTTTGCCTTGACCGGCGGCTTTTACCTGCTCTGGATGTTGCAGTACAACTTTTCGGTCGCTGTGTGGGTTGGCTTTATCGCTCTTTTTGGAGCGGCTGTGCAGACCACGATTGTGATGGTCGTTTATCTAGAAGAGGCGGTTAAACGTAAAGCGGACGAAGTCGGCCAGCTTGATAGGGAATCTTTGCTCGAAGCAGTCACCGAAGGTGCTCTTCTTCGTCTTCGTCCCAAAGTCATGACCGTAATGACCATTGTTGTCGGGCTCTTGCCGATCATGTGGAGCTCCGGCGCGGGGTCAGAAGTAATGAGGCCGCTGGCAACACCGGTTTTTGGCGGCATGGTCTCGAGCCTCCTGCACGTGCTGATCGTAACGCCGGTCATTTTTTATTGGCTTAGGGTACGCGAATTGAAACGAAATGAAAATTTGTAAGATTACAGGCAGTCTCTTGACGACCGACTGGACCGCAAGCGTCCCGCTTGCGGTGCCATCGCGAGACGCCAACAAGTTTTTTACGTGTTCGAGCTCGTGGCACGCTAGGACGCTTGCTCTCAAGTCCGTTGTTAAATTATTCGCGTTCGGGTTTATATTTGCGCTGGCGGCGACGGCTCAGACAGTCCAGAGCGACCAGCCGGTTTCGCTCCTATATTTGAATCCGCAAGGCGGAATGACGGCTGACGCAGCCGTGGCCTTCGCGCTCGAAAACAATGGCGAAATACAAGCTTTGCGCAAGGAGGTCGACGCAGCGAGGGCATTGGTCAAACAAGCGGGTTTGCGAGCGAATCCAAAGCTGACCGCCAGCGGAGCAAAGCAGATTGGCGCCGCTGATAATAATCAAATGGCCGAGGCCATGCTGCCGCTTGAGCTTGGCGGACGTCGAGCAGCCCGAGTTGCCGTCGCACAACGAGAGTTAGAAATTCGCGAGTTTGCGCTTGAGAATCAGGAACGTCTGCTTGCGTCAGAAGTGAGACTCAAATTCGGTGAAGCTCTGGCGGCGATCAAAAAGTTGGAGGTTACCGAAAAGACCTTGGCAGCGGCAAAGCAGGGTTTTGAGCTTGTTGCGGCTAGAGTTACTGAAGGAAAGATCGCACCGCTCGAACAGAATATTTTTCTTGTCGAGGTGAATCGGCTGCAATCGATCCGCGAAACCGCAGAAGGAAAGGCCGAGACGGCAATGTTCGAGCTTCGCAATATGATTGGGATGAAGCCGGAAGAACCGCTGCGTCTTCGCGGCGATTTCAATAACCTAATCGCAACGCCGCCTTCAGTCTCCGGATCAACCGATTACGCTTTGCGTGAGCGTCCCGATCTGCAAGGTGCAAGGACAATGGACCAACTGGCTGTCGCACAAATCGAAAAGGCAAAGTCTGAAGGTCGGATCGACGCAAGCGTCAAGGCGGGTTACCAGCGCATGAACACCGGCTTTATGCTCAGCGGTTTTGATGATCGCGGCCTTTTGCGGCCCATTCAGGATGTATTTCACTTTTTCACCTTTGGGGTTGAAATCGATCTTCCGCTGCTCAACCGAAATCAAGGCGCGGTCGAAGCCGCCAAATTCGAGCGAGAAGCGGCTCAGAGGCGAATTGAGTTTGGCGAACTTACTATCCGGCGCGAAGTTGCCGTGGCCTTCGCTCGATATAACCGTGCGGCGCGGTCATTGTCGATCTTTCAAAACGGCGTTCGCGATCAGGCAAATTCTAATTTGCAGGTAATTTGGCAAACCTACGAACTTGGTTCGAGAAGTTTGCTTGACTACATTGCCGAGCAACGGCGTTTTCTCGATGTCGAGAACGAATTGATCGATGCCGGACTCGAAACATACATAGCAAACATTGAGATCATGCGGGCGACCAATGCACCGGAGTTGAAAAAGAAATGACCGAAGAGAATAACGAAGAGTTCAATAAAGAAACAGAAATGGGCGAAAACTCGAAGCCAACACCGAATCGAAAGCCGCTGTATATCGCATTATCGGTCATCGGCGTTGTCCTAGCGGGAGTGTTACTTTTTTGGTATTTGGGCTCGCGTGAGGGTGGAAATGCCGTCCCGGCTCCACGGACGGTCACATTCGACGACAACAGCACCGGACAAACAACAGAAACTACGGCCGAACAAACTGTCACCATTCTGCCCGATCAGGTTGAAAAGATCGGCTTGAAGATCGAAACGGTTGGCGAAACGTTATCGAGTGAAGCAATGGATGTGGCCTCGACCGGCGTCGTCCAGTCAAATGCCTACAAAGAAACGCCGGTGATCTCACTTCTCGGTGGGGTACTGCGATCCGTTAGTGGCGAACTAGGCCAGTATGTTGGCAAAGGCCAAACGCTTGCCGTTATCTTCAGCGATGAACTTGCAGCGTCTCAATCGCTATCTGGCCTTGCAAACCGACGCTCAGGCCGCACGGCAAAACTACGACCGGACGGCAAAACTCGTTAAGATCAGCCCCGTGAGCAATACAGACGTTGACCAAATGTTGTCGCGGTTAAAACCGTTCAGGCTGAGCTGGAAGAAAACCGTAAGAGACATGACCGTACGCTTAAGTTACTTGAAATAGGGGCTGTCAGCCGCGAGGAATTTGAGCAGGCCACGACAAAAGTACGAGCGTCGGAGGCGGACGTTGAAGAAGCGAAAAAAAGATTTGACCGTGCCGTCAAGGTCGCCGAGATCAATCCTGTCAGCCGAAACGAATTTGAGCAGGCCGCCGTCAAACGCCAAACGGCCGAATCCGACCTTGCGACCGCCAAGCAAAGACTCTTGTTGCTAGGTTTGTCACCGCAAAAAGTAAATTCGCTCCGCTCCCCATCGCAAATAACGTCGGAGATCGCATTGATGGCGCCTATATCAGGCACGATCACAAAGCGAGACGTAAACGCGGGTGAAGTTGTCGAGGCAAACAAGGAATTGATGCGTGTTACAAATCTCGCAAGCGTTTGGGTTATCGCTCAGGTCTTTGAAAAGGACCTTTCATCAGTTCGTGATGGAAGCGGAGCAAGCGTTACAACCGGCGCCTATCCTGACAGGCTCTTTCGCGGTCACGTAACCTACATCGACCCAAATATCAGCCCCGAAACACGCACCGCACAAGTCAGAGTCGAACTCGACAATCCGGGACAAGTCTTGAAGATCGGAATGTACGTAAACGTCGCCTTTGGCGCGGGTGGGATGGCCGAACGCACAATGCCGATGATCCCGTCGTCTGCCGTCCAAAATATGAACGACAAACAGGTTGTTTTCGTCGCCACCGACAAACCAAATGTCTTTAATATAAAGCCGGTGCGTCTCGGCAAAGAAAACAACGGTAGGTTTGTCGTTCTCGAAGGGCTGAATGTCGGCGACAAGATCGTCACAGACGGCAGCTTCCTGCTCCGTGCTGAAATACTAAAAAAGGACCCGACGCATCATTAACGTCGGATACGAGTTGTCAGAGTACGGCCTGCTTTGCCGCACATTTATGGAGAACATGATGATTATAGACTTGGTTTGTAAAATGGAGATTGACGAAGAAGCCGCCAGCTATTCGTTGAATTATGATGGCAAAGACTACTTTTTTGTTCGGAAGGGTGTATGGAAGAATTCACGCGTCGCCCGCTTGATTATGTAGAATCCGTTTAGCCGCTAGACGTAGGAGACAATCGCGATGTGTAGATTTCTCGGTTATTTGGGAAGCGAAATTTTGCTCGCTGACCTGATTTCAAATCCAGCTAACTCACTCATTCGTCAAAGTTATAAGTCCAAAGAACGGAGCGAGCCCCTAAATGGCGACGGGTTTGGCGTCGGTTGGTACTCACCAGCGATTTCCAACGAGGCTTGTGTTTTTACCAGCATAACTCCAGCCTGGAACAACCGGAACCTGTTGAATTTGGTCGAGCATATCCGATCGCCCTGTTTTTCGCTCACGTTCGCTCCGCATCGCCCGGAATGGTTGTCTCCGAAAGTAATTGTCATCCATTCCGTCAAGGGCGATTTATGTGGATGCACAACGGTACGATCGAAGGCTTTAGTTCTATAAAGCGCCGCCTGCGACACTCGTTGACTGACGAGATTTATCAGACGATTGAAGGCACCACGGATTCCGAGCACGCTTTTGCTGTTTTCTTAAACCTTCTGGGCCGACACACGGAAAAACTAGGAGCAGTGGATTTGGCGAGCGGATTGGTGAAAACCATTCGCCAACTTGAGGAATGGGCGTATGAAGCTGGAATCAAAAAGCCTTCAGTTTATAATTTTGCGGTCACTGATGGTGAGAGCCTTGTAACAGTGCGTTATGTCTCCAATCCGCAAATTGAGCCGATTTCACTCTACTTTTCAAACCGCGGAAAATACAGGTACCGTGAAGGGAAGTTTGAAATAGTTGAATCCGACAGTGTACAAAGCGGAATCATCATCGCTTCCGAGAGATTGACCGATGATCGCACGAGTTGGACTAGAGTCGCCCCAAACCACGTCGTAATTATTAATAGTGGATTGGACGTGGTGGTACAACTTCTACCCAACGTACGGGTCAGTTAAATAAATCCCGCAAATGGAGAACCAGGCAGACCTGTCGTGTCAGCCTCAAATCATCAATCAGTAACAAGCTAACGTCGCCTTCATTTGCCACTGCAATATGTCGTTTGACACTGCCGACAGGGTCTTGTACTTTTACTATTATGAAATTGAAAATCGATTTCAATAAGATTTCTTGTTTTTAGTGGCTCGTAATCTAACTGGTGTTTTTATGAAGAATATTGCTGTGAGATCCGTTGCTTTTAGTTTAGCCTTTTCCATTTTTGCCGTAATCGGTTATTCACAGGGGCGTAACGGCGTGGAGGGGCGAATTGTTGATAGTAACGGCGACGTAGTTGCGGGAGCAACGCTGACCGTTCGGCATCAGGATGTCCGGTTGGTTGCAAAAGCCGTAACAGACGGCGAAGGCCGGTACTCGCTTACAAATATGTCAGATGGTAAGTATGACGTCACGATCGGTGCCATAGGTTTTGCGACACTACGCAGTGAAATGACGATCCCGTCGACGCAGCTAGTCGTCTTTACCATAACACCCGGAGGGCATTGCAGTGGACGTTTCCGTTACGTCAAGCTATCTCGCTGGAACCCCGGAAAGCCTTTCGGAAATTCCGGGTTCTATCGAACGGATCGATAGGCAAACACTGGAAAACAGCCGCGTTCAATTTCTCCGAAGTGCTTAGGAAAGTATCCGGTGTGAATGTTAGGGATGAGGAGGGGTTTGGTTTGCGACCCAACATCGGCATTCGCGGCACCAATCCGACGCGCTCAACCAAGGTGTTGCTGCTTGAAGATGGACTTCCATTGTCTTATGCGCCCTACGGAGATAATGCGTCTTACTACCATCCTCCGGTGGAGAGATACGAATCGATCGAGGTCCTAAAGGGATCGGGTCAGATTGCTTATGGCCCACAAACGATTGCGGGCCTAATCAACTATTTGACGCCAAATCCGCCCGATAAACCGACTTTTAATTTCAAACTAGAAGGCGGCAATAGAAGTTTTTTCAACGGCGGAGCAGGTTTTGGCGGCACGTTTGGCAAACTTGGCGATTTTTAATTTCAATCATAAGCAGGGTAACGGGTCGAGAGAGAGCACAAGTTTTAAGTTATATGATTTTTCGAACAAATCGGTTTTGCAGTTAAACGCTCGCAACGCCCTGACTGGAAAATTTACTTTCTTTCGTGAGGATTCGAATCTAACCTACACAGGTGCAACCGAGGCGGAATTCGCCGCAGACCCCCGCGGCAACGTATTTAAGAACGATTTCTTTTATGGCCGCAGGTCCGGTTTCTCGCTGCAGCACGCCGCGGTTCTGACCTCTAAAATCAATCTGACGACTAGCTTTTACTCAAACTATTTTTCACGCGACTGGTGGCGTCAGTCGTCCAATTCCAGTCAGCGTCCTAATCGTTTGAATGTCGATCCCGACTGCCTCAGCCTGGCTGCATTGAACACCACCTGCGGCAACGAAGGAAGGCTTCGCGATTATCTTACTCAGGGCGTCGAGACGCGGCTGACCACAAACTTCAATTTCGGATCAGTTGCGAATGAACTTGTCGTCGGTTTTCGAATTCATGGCGAAGATCAGGAACGGATCCAGCGAAATGGCGACCTTCCAACATCGCGACGGCACTATTGCTGAAAACAACGAGCGTAAAGCTTTCGCTCACTCCGGATTTATTCAACATCGCTTTACATGGAAGAACCTCGCATTGACGCCGGGCGTACGTTTTGAGCGCGTCTTTTTTAGCCGAACGAATCGTCTCGCTAACAACGGAGCGGGGGCGACCGGTGAAACAACCGTGACCGAGATCATTCCGGGTTTTGGCATCGCTTACTCGGGTGTAAAGAATACTACGCTTTATGCCGGCGTTCATCGAGGGTTTTCCCCTCCCAGAGTAGAGGACGTCGTAACAAATTCTGGCGGCGTGATCGAGCTTGATTCAGAATTGAGTTGGAACTATGAGGTCGGAGTGCGAACTCGACCACTCAGAGGAACCGAATTTTCGGCCGCATTTTTCCGCAACGATTATCAGAATCAGATTGTGGCGGCTTCGATAGCTGGCGGGGCGGCCTTTACAAACGGCGGAGCCACACTACAGCAGGGGTTTGAATTTACGGGGCAGATCGATTCCGGCTCTCTTTTTCGCAGCCCCATAATCTTTACCTGCGCACCGCCTATACCTTTTTGCCGACGGCGGAGTTCCGTGGCATGCGCTAAGCTCTATCACCAGTTCGGCAACACTTAATGTACTGCCCGACAACCAGGCGGGTCTCGGCCACCAGTTGTTCGATTACTGAGAATCGCCTTCCGTATGCACCGCGTGTCCTTATGACGACAAGCATCGGCTATTCGCATCCCCGCGGTTTCGACGCTTTTCTGGAAAACGTTTACATCGGGCGCCAGTTCGGCGACGATTTGAACGCGGTTAACCCGAACTCGAATGGCCAGCTTGGAGCGATACCAAGCCAAACTTATTGGAACGCGACGGCAAACTATCGTGTCGAGAAATGGAGGACGACATTTTTCGTTACGGGTAAGAACTTGCTCGACCGGATATACATCGTTGACCGTACGCGTGGATTGCTGCCCTCAGGTCCGCGTCTCGTTCAAACCGGAATCAAGGTGAGTTTTTAATTTGGCAGAGTAGAAATATCCTTAGGAAACACGGAGTTTAGCTTTGAGTGTAGAAAGCTTTATCTATGCACTCCGCGGTTCGCGTCTTGCACCTGAAAGAGAGATCATACTCACGTCACTCTTGAGGCATGACGGCAACGACAAAAGAGAAGGGAGTGGGACTTGAGCTTTCGATAGCGCACAAAATTGCCACACAGCACGGTGCGGCATTAAACTGTCGAGGGTGGCGTAACGGGAACTGTCCTTAGATTGACTTTTGCCTCCAGTAAAGAAAATTAAGTTTGTCTTCGTCTCATTCGGGACTAATTTTTGACATTGCGTGGTGAGGATTGTATGATTAAGAATTCTCTATGGTCGTGAATCGCTCAAAGTCTCAAATAAGATTAAGGAACAAGCTCACAAGCCTTGTTGCTTTTTTGTTTGTGCTTTATGCGGTAGCGGATGTTAGCGTTCTTCAAGCCTATTGTGGAAACGAGGCCGTCGGCATTCCACCCGCTCATCATTTTACAAAAACTGCCCGCGATCCTGACAGTCGCTCCGCTACTAAATCCATTCAAACTCGTCTGCAGTCAGACGGGGAATCCCGACAAGGAAACGACCCGACTCAGGATTGCGACGACGATACCTGCTTTTGCTGCTGTTCGCATGTCATCGCGGGATATTTCGCAATTCCATCCGCCAAGCCTACAAACAAATTAGAGTTTTCATAGTCCGATACTTACGTAGGACGGTATTCCAATTCAAGCCTAACTCAACTCTTCCGTCCGCCTAGAACAGCCTAATTCTTTCAATCGAAACGACTGCGCTTTTTATCCTAGCTTATTGCCGGGAGACAAGCGAGATTTTCCAGTTTCTAATTAAGGATCAGGTTTATGTATGTTCTTTTTGGTAGACGTGCCGTTGGCGCGTTACTTTTGGCAGTTGCCATCTTAACAAGTACTAGTTTTGGTCAGTCGCAGGTAGCAATAGTTGGAAGAGATTCAACTCCCTCGACGGGCGACATTCCCATCAGAACCAACGCTTTCACGATTCTGTTGGTGCCAAATTATTATAGTCAGACGGACGGTATGTCGCTGGCTGAGATTATCAGACTTGCGTTTGAAACAAACGGCGACATAAAGATCGCCCGTCTCGAAGTCGATAAAGCCAGGGCTCGCCTGACCCAGGCTGGGCTGCGGCCAAATCCGACGCTTGAGGTTGAACAAAGTTCCGGCCGTCTGGCCGGGTCGCCCGGTGACAGCCAGTTCAGCGCCGGGATCGCGGTTCCACTCGAACTATTCGGGCGACGGCAGCGGCGCATTGATGTGGCAAATGCCGAAATCACCTTGCGAGAGGCTGAAATCACTGCCCGGCAGCGAACTCTGGCGAGTCAGATATTTGTGTCTTACACCGAAGCCCTCGCGGCATTGCGTGAGCTACAGGTGTCAGAGGAACTGCTAAGTCTTGACGTGCGGACCGTCGAGTTTGTGCAGATCCGCGTAAACGAAGGCGAGACACCGCCGCTCGAACTTAGCCTTCTGCAAAACCGAGGTTGAGCGGCTGCGGGCCCGCCGGCAGTTAGTTGAGGGACGGCTGCAGGCCGCACTGACACGATTGAGATTCTACGCCGGAGTCGAGCCGCAAGCGCCTTTCAAACTTCGCGAAGATATATCAACGGCGACTCTCCCGTCACTTCCACCCTCCATCGACACAGGTATTGCCGTCGGTTTGCGCAACCGGCCGGAGATTCGGCTTGCAGAGCTAGACGAGCAGCTTGCAAGCGCCGGTCTGCGGCTGATCAATTCTCAGAGCAGGCCGGATCTAACTGCTTATACCCGTTACACTCAGGGACGTTCATCCATCGATCTACCGACCGGCCCATTTCCGCAGGATCGCGATCGATCGCTAACCTTTGGTGTTGCAATTGCGCTGCCGCTATTCAACAAGAATCAGGGAGCAAAGGCGGAAGCGGCGATCACGATACGCCAGGCTCAGGAACGCCGTGCGTTTGCCGAGCAGTTTATTAAGAACGAGATTACTGTTGCATTTCAACGGATCGAAGCGGCCAACCGATCCCTAATGACCCTCGAAACCGCCGTGCTGCCGCGCTCGCGTCAAAACATTGAAACCATTAGAAGAGTTTATGAACTGGGAGAACTCAAGATTACCGATCTAATTGCGGAACAGCGCAGATTGTTGGATGCCAACCGTGATCTGACCGAGACTCTGACGGAACGCTATCGGGCGCAGGCCGATCTTTTTATTGCACTAGGAATCACACTGTAAATCTGAAGAAGTTATGTCAAACAAGAATATCGCAGAACCAAACGAGTACGAAAGAAACGACGAAGCAGAGCTTGAACGTCTTGAGAACAATCTGGATTCGGCAGATCTCAAAGTCGAGTCTACGCGGCCCGGTACAGCTAAATCAGCCAGGGCGTGGATCATCACGGCGGCGGTCGTCGGTCTTATCGCGATAATTGGAATTGCGTGGATCGTTAACAAAAACTCCGCAAGCGGAGATAAAGCTACCGCCGAGGAACATAAGGAAGAACCGGGAAATTCTGAGGACGAGGAAGGCAAAGAAGTAAAGCTCGATCCTGAGATGATCGAGTCCGCCGGTATCGTCACGGAAACCGTCACTCAACGACCGGCAATTGCCCGATTAATGGTTACGGGTGCGGTCGAATTGAATCCTGAGACGACCGAGATGGCGACGGCATTAGTTGGCGGAAGAATCGAGAGAGTTTTCTACGGTGTTGGTGACAATGTGCAAAAGGGAGCCGTGCTTGCCGTTATTTCGAGTCCGCAACTCGCAGATGCACGGCAAAATGCACGAGGCTAAAACTAAATATGAGCTAGTTCAGCGAAATCTGACGCGTGTGCAAAAATCTGAGAACCGCGTAGCTGTACTACAGGCAAAAGCTAAGCTCGATGAGGCCGAAGCTACGTTGAAGCGAACGAGGCGACTTATCGAACTCGGGGCGGGTGCTGGAAAAGATTTGATCGCAGCAGAAACAGTTTACAAAACTGCGAAGGCGGACTTGATTTTCAGTCCAATATCGCTCTCAACAAAGAATTGCAGGAAGCGAGAGCCGAGGTCGAAACGGCCCAGGTCGATCTGCGGCATATCGAGGACGAATGCGGGCGTTTGGTGTTCCTGTCGAGTCGGGCAAGCCGGACGATCATCGTAGCGACACGTCGCTTGTTTCTCTGAGATCGCCGCTTTCTGGTGTTGTCACAGAAAGAAAGTTTAACGCTGGAGCGGGTATAGAGGCGGCGACTCCAATTTTTTCGATCTCGAATCTGGGAACGGTTTACGTGATCGCAAATGTGCCGGAAACAAGTATGGCAAGGCTTCGTGTCGGTTCGGTCGCAGAAATTACGTCGCCCGCTATCGGAACGGTCAGCGGTCGCGTTTCCTACATTGACCCGCAATTGGATGAAACGACCCGAACTGGACGTGTCGGCTTGAGGTTCCAAATTCGAACGGAAAGCTTCGGGCAGGAATGTTCGCGGAGGTGGGTTTCTATGCCGGGAACGAATGCGGAGAGCGGCGAAGAGTTGGTTGTGCCATCATCCGCAGTCCAGCGGACGGGTGACAAAACCGTCGTCTTTGTTCCGCGACGACGAGCCGGGCGCTTATGAAGTGCGCGAAATCGAGGCCGGGGCAGACATCAACGGCTACACGAAAGTCATTGAAGGATTAAAGCTTGGCGAAAAGGTTGTGACGAAAGGCAGCTTCACCTTAAAGACACAGCTTGAAAAAGGTGCAATGGGGGACGATCACTAAAAATATGATCAACGCATTAATAAGATTTTCCATTGCTCAAAAGCTGATCGTTCTTTTGCTCGTTGCGATCATGGCGGCGGGCGCGCTATAGCCTTATAAATTTACCAATCGATGCCGTGCCTGATGTGACGAATGTTTCAGGTCCAGGTATTGACCAACGCCCGAGCCTCGCGCCGCTTGAGATCGAACGGCAGATCACCTTCCCATCGAGGTTGCGATGTCGGGAATTCCGGGAGTCGAAGAAATACGCTCGGTTTCGAAGTTCGGAATCTCGAACGTCACTATCGTTTTCGAAGAATCGACCGACATTTATTTCGCTCGTCAGCTAATTCTCGAACGCATGGCAACCGCCCGCGAAAACATTCCACCGGGCATCGGCTCGCCGGAGATGGGGCCGATAGCAACAGGCTTGGGAGAGATCTACCAATACGAAGTCCGCCCGAACCGGGAAGCAATTACACGGCGACCGACCTCAGGACGATCCACGACTGGAATATTCGCCGACAGTTGATGGGCGTTCCGGGTGTGACCGAAGTCAATTCGCACGGCGGCTACGGCAAAAGTATGAGGTGCGTCTATCGCCCGAAAGCTGCAATCCTACGGATTGACGCCATGATGTTCACGAGGCGGTAACCGCAAATAACGGCACGGTCGGCGGCGGTTATATTCGAAAAGGTGCGGAACAGTATTTGTTGCGAGGCGTTGGTCTTGTCGAAAAGATGGACGACATTACCAACATCGTGGTCAAGCCGGCAAGGAAGGTGTTCCGATATTTGTCCGCGATCTCGGCGAAGTTGTCGAGGGCCAAAGTATCCGACAGGGTGCAGCTTCACTGCCAACGGAGAAGGCGAGATCGTTTCCGGGTATAGCGATTATGCTGAAAGGCGAAAATTCCGCAGCGTTGCCGAACGCGTCCAGGCGAAGATCGATGAGATCAGCAAAACTCTGCCGAAGGGCGTAACCATCGAGCCATTCTACGACCGGACTTCTCTTAGTCAAAGGGCGATCGCGACGGGTGGGAAAGAATCTACTGGAAGGTGCGGCAATTCTGGGGATCTTGGTTTTGCTGGTGCTACTGGGGAAACTGGCGTGGAGCATTGTTGGTTGCGACATCATTCCGCTGTCGATGTTATTTGCCGCGATTCTGATGAGAATTTTCAACGTATCAGGAAACCTGATGAGTCTGGGTGCACTGGATTTTGGGTTGATCGTTGACGGGGCGGTGGTAATGGTCCGAGAACGTCGCCCGTCGCCGGGCGGAGGCGCAGACATGAAGGATCTCGTGAACCGCCGTGAACGCACAATTCTCGAAGCGTGTCTCGAAGTCGCACGGCCTGTCGTTTTTGCCGTTGCGATCATCGCGATAGTTTATCTGCCTATCCTCAGTCTTCGCGGTATCGAGGGCAAGATGTTCGTGCCGATGGCTTTGACGGTGATCTTTGCTTCTTAGGCCCGTTTCTCTGTCACTTGACCCTTTTCCGGCGATGCTTACATTGATACTTGCGAGGTAATGTTTCGGAGAAGGAAAGCTTTTGATCCGTTGGGCAAAGCAGATCTACAAACCGGCGGGTACAATTCCATGGCGAAATATCGCCCGCAAGCCGGCGATAGCGATAGCGATTGTTTTGGTCGTCATTTCCGGCGCCGATCTTTCCCTTTAGGTTCAGAGTTTATACCGCGACTTGACGAAGGCGACCTTGCGGTTCAGGTTCAGCAATTGCCGGTGTTTCCTCGAACAATCAATAAAGGAACGACGACCGAGGCTGAGAAAGTATTGATGGAATTTCCCGAAGTAAAGACGGTTATCTCAAAGACCGGACGTGCCGAGGTTGCCACCGATCCTATGAGCGGGGTCGATTTCTCCGATTTGTATATCGGCCTCAAGCCAAAGAGCGAGTGGAAAACGACGAAAGACAAGACTGTTTTGATCGAAAAAGATGTCCGAGGGGGCATCGGAACAGCAGCCTTCGGCCATTATCAGCTTTTTTCGCAGACCGAGTTGCGTGTGTTGCGGAACCGATCTCAGGAGTCCGAAGCGATGTTGCCATCAAAATTTAGCGGTGACGATCTCGATGTCTTAAAAAGATAAGGCGGATGAGATCGCAAGGTCTGTTTCAAACGGTCTCAGGAGCGGGGAGGATGGGTGCCGAGGGGGCGACTTCGCCTGTTGCAGCTTCCTGATCAAACCCGACCGTGCGGCTATCGTCTCGTTATGGTTTGAACGTAGAGGACGTGAACGATCTTGTTGAATCTGTAAAGCTCAGCCGGGTAAAGAGGCCGGTCAAGTCTATGAAGGCGAACAGCGGTTCAATCTTTGTCGTTCGTTTGAATGAAGAATCAGGGGCGACCGTCGATTCGATCCGCAATTTGGCAATTGACTGCATCGAATGGTTCCCGCGTTCCGCTATCGCAAGTCGCCGAGATAAGTTTCTGCGCGAAGGTGCCGCTCAAATAACGCGAGGATACGCGCCGCCGGATCGGTGTTGAGCTAAACGTTCGCGGTCGTGACATCGGTTCGTTTGTTGCGGAAGCCCAAGCCAAGATCGAAACGGACGTTCAGCTTCCGCCGGGATACTATCTGGAAATGGGGCGGAAACATTCTGAAAATCTGCAGCGGGCGTCAGCTAGCTTTTGATCGTTGTTCCGATTGCGCTTTTTCTCGACCTTCATTTTGCTCTCTATACGACGTTTAGTCTGATAAAACAGGCGTTTATCTACACCGGAATTCCATTCGCCATCGTTGGCGGTGTGATCGCATTGGCGATGCGAGGGATGCCATTCTCAATATCCGCAGGCGTCGGCTTTATTGCCCTATTTGGCGTTGCGGTATTGAACGTGGTCGTGATGGTAAG